>JAYRVK010001002.1:0-1986 GCA_041918555.1 Sandaracinaceae bacterium | reverse complement strand
GGGGAAAGGTCTCGCAGAGGAGGAGATCGCAGCCCGCGTCGGCGAGCAGGTCGGCGAGCGCGCGGTGCTCGCGCTCGACCGCCGCGCCGCCGCCCGGCGAGAGGTCGGGGCGGTAGCAGTCCTCGAGGGGCGCGAGGCTCCCCGCGACGCGGTGTCCGGCGGGCGCCGAGCTGCGCGCGATCTCCACCGCGCGGCGCGCCCAGCGCGTCCAGTCATCGCCCATGACGCGCGCCGTCGTGCGGAACGTGTTGGCGGTGTGGACCGTCGCTCCCGCGGCTGCGTACTCTCGGTGGATCGCGGCCACGACCTCGGGCGCATCGCGCATCGCGCTCGCGCTCCAGCGAGGAAGCCTCGTGGACACCCCGCGCCGCGCGAGCTCGGTGCCCATCGGGCCGTCGAGGAGGACGACGCTCACGGCGCCCGCGCGGCGTCCCAGAGCGCGCACGCGTCGGCGTCGAGCCCGCTCTCGCTGCGAACCTCGACGTCGTACACGCGCACGCGATCTCCTCCGGGATCGTAGGGAGCCCACGCGGGCTCACCGGCCGGCGCCTCGCCGCGCGCGAACGCGAGCCAGTCGGCGCTCCCGCGCGCGTGCATCGCGAGGTCGTCGGGCCGCGTGAACGCGCGCCGGCCGATGGGCGCGGGGTGCCCGAACACGAACTGGATCTCGGAGGCGTGGAACGCGCCGAGCTCGCGATCGGTCGGGATCTGGAACTCGCCGTCCGGGTAGTCCCAGCGGTACGCGAGGACGTCGGAGCTCAGGTGCTCGGCGAGGAGCCGCGCGGCTCGCCGCGAAGGGCACGCGATCTGCGCGTGCCCGTAGGCGGCCGCGGTCGCGTAGCTCGGGTCCGCGTAGTCGGCGAGCGGGTACGCCGCGAGCACCGCGTCGGGCGAGGCGCCCTCGCGCGTCGCGATGGCGGTCAGGACCTCGCGGTAGATCGGCTCGTCGATCGTCTCGTCGGTCGTGTCCGCGAGGAACGTGAAGAAGGTCCCTTCGTCGCGGTTCCAGCCGATCATCGTGGGCACGTCGGCGATCTCGCCGGCGCGCACCGCCTCGCGGAAGCCCTGCGCGAGGAACGCCCCGTCGCGGATCGCCCACCAATTCCGGTCCCCCGAGAGCTCGGCGACGATGCCGGTCCCGGTCGTGTCGACCGCCTCGATGGCCTCGACGCTCTGCGCGCGCAGGCACGCGAGCGCGTCGGCTCCATCGCAGCCGAGCCGCGCCGCGAGCTCGAGGCCTCGGGCCTCCGCCGTCGCGAGCTCGTCGAGCGCGCTCTCGCAGAGCCCGCTCTGCACGATCGCGCGGTGGAACAGGCCGCGGCTCGGGGGCGCGATCATGTGCAGGCACACCGACAGCCCGCCCGCCGACTGGCCGAAGAGCGTCACGTCGTCGGGGTCGCCGCCGAACGCCGCGGCGTTGTCGCGCACCCACGCGAGCGCCGCGCGCTGATCGAGGAGGCCGTACGCGCCGCTCGAGCCTTGCTCCGCGCTCAGCGCGGGGTGCGCCAGGAACCCGTACGGGCCGAGCCGGTAGTTCATCGAGACGACGACCACGCCCTCCCGCGCGAGGAGATCGCCGCGCGTGCCCTCGTCGGTCTGGACGCCCTCGCCGAAGAGGAAGGCGCCGCCGTGGATCCACACCATCACGGGCGCGCGCTCCGGCATCGGGTCGGGCGTGTGCACGTTCACGTAGAGGCAGTCCTCGGAGCTCGCGAGCCCGAGGCCGAGCGCGTCCTGCACGCAGCGCGGCGGGCGTCGCGACGGGAGCGGCTCGGTCCACGCCGTCGGCGGCTCGGGCGGGCGCCAGCGCAGCGCGCCGACCGGCGGGGCCGCGTACGGGATGCCGAGGAATTCGAGCCATCCGTCGCCCCGCGTCCCCACGACCGGGCCGTTCGCGGTCAGGATCACCGGCGGCGGGGGCCCCGCGTCGGTGCCCGCGTCGTCGAGGCTCGCGTCGAGGCCGGCGGAGCCGTCGCAGGCCGCGAT
>JAYRVK010001001.1:0-3236 GCA_041918555.1 Sandaracinaceae bacterium | reverse complement strand
CCGGGCCCCCCCCCCCGGCGCCCCCGGGGGCCGGGGTTGTTCACTGTTGCGTGGTACCCCCGGGGGGGGGGGGGTGCACCCGGGGGCCCGCTTTGTTTCATTTGCCCGGGTTGGCAAACTCAAACCACCGCGTCCCCATGGTTCCCTGATGCCCGCCGCCGAGCCAGGATGACGGCGATGCGACGCTTTCCCCTCCTCCTCCTCGTCCTCGGGTGCGCCTGCGACGGCCCCGCGCCGGCCGACGCGGGCGTCCCCGACGCGGGCGTCCCCGTCGACGCGGCGCGCGACTACGTGCCCGAGCCCTTCGAGCCGACCGCCGCGACGCGCGCCTACTGCGCAGGCGACGACGAGGCGATCGAGGCGCGGATCACGGCGCTGCTCGGCGAGCTCTCCACCGCCGAGAAGATCGCGCTGATGCACGGCGCGGGCACCGCGGTCGTCGATCGCTCCTGGCTCGTCGAGGGGAACGCGACCCACGGGATCCCGGGCCTCCACATGCTCGACGGACCGCGCGGGCTGAGCGCGTTCACGGGCGTGAACGGCACCGCGTTCCCGGTCGGGATGATGCGAGGCGCGACCTGGGATCCGGCCCTCGAGGAGCGGGTCGGCGCGGCGATGGCCCGGGAGATCCGCTCGGTCGGCGCCGACGTGCTCCTCGCGCCGACGATCAACGTCCTGCGCCACCCGCGCTGGGGCCGCGCCCAGGAGACCTACTCGGAGGACGTGCACCACCTCGGCTCGATGGGCGTCGGCTTCATCCGCGGCGCGCAGTCCGAGGGCGTGATCGCGAGCGCGAAGCACTACGCGGCGAACAGCATCGAGGACACGCGTCACACCGTCGACGTCCAGCTCGACGAGCGCACGCTCCGCGAGATCTACCTCCCGCACTTCCGGCGCGCGGTGCAGGAGGCCCAGGTCGGCTCGGTGATGAGCGCGTACAACCAGGTCAACGGCCTCTGCTGCGATCTGAGCGCGCACCTCCTGCGCGACATCCTCAAGGACGAGTGGGGCTTCGCCGGCTTCGTCGAGTCCGACTGGATCCTCGGCACGCACGGCGACGGCGAGTCGGTCGCGGCGGGGCTCGACATCGAGATGCCCTCGCCGCTCGAGTTCCGGTTCCTGCGCCGCGCGCTCGACGCGGGCGAGATCACCGAGCGCGACCTCGACGACGCGGTGCGCCGCATCCTGCGCGCGCAGTTCTGCTTCGGCCTCGACGCGCGCGCGCGGACCCTCGACGACCCGGGCGCGCGCGAGACCGCGGCGCACCTCGCGCTCGCCCGCGAGGTCGCGACGCGCGGGATCGTGCTGCTCCGCAACGAAGGCGGGCTCCTCCCGCTCGCGCCGAGCGCGTCCGTCGTCGTGCTCGGCCGCGCGGCCGACGTCGAGAACATCGGCGACGAGGGATCGAGCGACGTGCGGCCGACCGCCGTGGTGACCGCGCTCGAGGGGATCACCGCGCAGGCGGCGAGCGTCACCCACGTGACGGCGAGCCCGCTCGCCCCCTCCGACGAGGCCGCGATCCGCGCCGCCGACGCGGTGATCGTGGTGACGGGCCTGCTCGCCGAGGACGAGGGCGAGACGGACATCGCGGCCGGCGACCGCGACGACCTGCTCGTCCCCGCCGCCGAGATCGCGCGCATCGAGGCGGTCGCCGCGCTCAACGCCAACGTGGTCGTCGTGCTCGAGGGCGGCGCCGCGCTCCTCGTCGAGGGCTGGGTCGACGACGTCGCGGCGATCCTCCACGCGTTCTATCCGGGCTCCGAGGGCGGCCACGCGATCGCCGACGTGCTCTTCGGCGAACACGCGCCCTCGGGCCGGCTGCCGTTCAGCGTGCCGATGGCCGAGGCCGACCTGCCGCCCTTCGACGACACGAGCGCCGCGGTGACCTACGGCTACTTCCACGGCTACCGGCACCTCGCGAACGAAGGGATCGCGCCGCGCTACCCCTTCGGCTTCGGCCTCACCTACACCACGTTCGGCTACGGCTCGATCGCGCTCGCCGCGAGCTCGATCGCGCCCGACGGCGAGCTCGTCGTCACCGTCGAGGTCACCAACACCGGCGCGGTGCGCGCGCGCGAGACGGTGCAGCTCTACGTCGCGGCGCTCGGCTCGCGCGTGGAGCGGGCGCAACACGACTTGCGCGCTTTCGCACAGGTCGAGATCGCCCCTGGCGGTACGGAGTCGGTCGAGCTCCGGGTGCCCGCGACCGACCTCGCCTTCTGGGACGTCGACGCGGGCGCGTGGGAGGTCGAGGCGATCGAGTACGAGGCGCGCGTCGGGCCGCACTCCGGCGACACGCCGCTCCGCGAGACGTTCCGCGTCGAGTAGCGCGGCTACGGGCTGATGAGGATGTCGTGAGCGTGCTCGAGGAGCTCGCCCGGGACGTCGGCCTGACGCCGCGACACCACGACCGACGCGACGAGATCCGTGCCCATGACGGGCTCGGCGCTCGTGGCGGACATGATGATCCGGACCCCGTCCAGCGGTCGCGCGCTGTCGGTCTGGCACGACTCGGCGGTCCCGACGGGCTCGCCGGTGAACGTCACCGCGGAGAGCGCGACGTCGAAGCGCAGCTCGCCCCCCTCCTCGCGCGGCGCCGGGCCGAGCGCCGAGCGCGGGTACCAGCGCGCCGCCAGGCACCACTCGCTCGCGGGGCAGGTGCCGGGCCGGCCGGTCGAGGGGTCGCTGATCCGCGTGTACTCGGTCGCGGTGCAGAGCACCGGCACCTCGACGTCCACGTGATCGTCGGCCTCGCGGGTGAGCGCGATCTCCTCGACCGTCAGGTCGTACTCCGCTCCGGGAGCGTCGCCCCCGCACGCGGAGGTCACGAGGCCGGCCGCGAGCAGGACGAGAGATCGAGCCGGTCGCGTCATGCGCCCACGCTACCACGGTGGCCACCGCGCTAGCCGGTGCGCGCCCGCGGTCGGCGCCTCGCGACGGCGGCCCGGGTCTTGCGGACGCGTGCGCGAGGCCATGTCCATCACGACCCCGCATCGCTCGGTCCGCATCGTTTCTCCCGCGATTCTCGCGCTCGGCGTGCTCGGCGCGTGCGCTCAGGAGACCCGCGAGGGGCCAGTCGTCGAGCCACCCTTCGGCGACGGCAAGGCCGACGTCGGCGATCGGGTGGTCGATCGCGGGCCGCTCACGTACGGGACCGAGCCCGGCGTCACCGCGGAGTTCGTCGAGGACCTCGAATTCCACGGCTACGCGCTCGGCGCGCGGCCGGGCGCGGTCGT
>JAYRVK010001000.1:0-6658 GCA_041918555.1 Sandaracinaceae bacterium | reverse complement strand
GCGCGAGGCGGAGCTCGCCGCGGCCCGCCGCGGCATCGCGCAGCACGACCGCGGCGTCCGCGGCGTGCTCGTGGTCACCGGCGAGCCGGACGCGGGCAAGACCGCGCTCTGCCGCCGGCTGCTCTCGCGCGCGCTCGCGAAGCGACCGACCTACTGGGTCAGCCCGCCCGAGTCGTGCGAGGCGAGCGTCGAGCGCTTCGCGCAGGCCCTCGGCGAGGCGACCGGGGAGCGCGGCACCCCCGCGCAGATCGTCGCCGCGCTCCCGGACCGGAGCGTGGTCGTCATCGAGGACCTCGAGCTCTGGTGGGAGCGCTCGGGGGACGGCCTCTGCGTCGTCGACGAGCTGCTCGCGTGCGTCCAGAGCCACGGCGATCGCGTGCTGTTCGTCATCGAGATCGCGAGCCACCCCTTCGAGCTGATCGACCGGCTGCGGCCGCTCGGCGACCGCGCGCTCGCGGTGGTGGAGTGCGGCCCGCTCCCCGCGGAGGCGCTGAAGGAGATCGTGATGCTCCGGCACGGCGGGACCGGCGTGACCTTCGAGCTCGACGGGGTGCCCGAGAGCGCGCTCGCCGACTGGCGGGTCGCGCGGCTCTTCTCGCGGCACTTCACGGCGAGCCGCGGGCTCGTGGGGGTCGCGCTGGCTGGCTGGATCGGCCACATCGAGCGGGCGACCGACGGGGCGATCCGCGTGCGCAGCCCGGGCCGGCGCGCCTGGGACGCGCTCGACGCGCTGCGGCCCGAGTGGATCGCGATCCTGATCCAGCTCCTGCTCCACAAGCGGCTGACGCGCGCGCGGCTGGCGCGGATCAGCGGCCTGACGGGGCCCGCGCTCGACGACCCGCTCGAGGTGCTGCTGCGCGTGGGGCTCGTGCATCGGAGCCGTCACGACGTCTTGCGCCTCGATCGGTTCGTGACGCACGCCTTGATCGATCGGCTCCGCGCGCGGAAGGTGATCGGATGAACGACGCGCGCTCGCTCCTCGGCGACGTCACGTCGGGCGGGTGGGTCCTGCTCTGGGTGTTCGCCTTCGCCGCGCTGCTCTACGCGGCCCTCCGCGCGGTGCGCTTCGCGATCGACGTGGCGCCGATCGCGGCTTCACGGCGCGACGCGCTGCGCCGCGCGTTCCCCGTCGTCGCCGCGGCGTGCGGGCTCGGCTACCTCCTCGTCGCGGCGGGCCTCTTCTTCGAGCCCTACCCGCAGCACTTCCCGATCGCGGTGGCGGTGATCCTCGGGGTCGCGCTCGCCGCCTCGTGGTTCGGCGTCCGCGACGTGCTCAGCGGCGTGCTCCTCAAGGCGGACCGCGCGTTCGCGGTGGGCGATCACGTGCGCATCGGCGACATCGAGGGAGTGGTCGCGCGCCTCGGGCTGCGCGCGCTCACCGTGGAGACCACGCGCGGCGAGGAGGCGACGATCCCCTACAGCCGGCTCGCGCGCGAGCCGATCGTGCGAACGCCTGGCGCGGAGCGCGGCACGCTGCACGTGTTCGAGCTCCACTTCGGCGCCCCCCCAACGGTCGCGGAGACCAAGCGGCGCATCCGCAGCGCCGCGTTGGCCTGCCACTGGTCCGCCATCGCGCGCGAGCCCGAGATCGCGGTGCTCGACGCGCAGCGCTACGAGGTCACGGTGTTCGCGCTCGACCCGGACCGCGTGCGCGAGGTCGAGGCCGCCGTGCGCGCCGCGCTCGCCTGAGCGTCAGGTGCCCAGGAGGTGCGCGTACACCGCCCAGCCGACCCCGAGCATCACGAGCCCCATGAGCAGCGCGCCGAGCGCCACGCCCAGCCACAGCCCGGAGCCCTTGCGCTTCGGCGGAGGCGACGACTCGACGAAGGCAGGCGGGAGCTCGGAGCGCATCGTGCTCGCGCCACCCGCGTCGTAGACGGGCTCCGGGAGCACGGGCGGCGCGATCGGCGGCTCGGACTGCACCAGATCGACCTCGATGCTCGGCTCCGAGGGCTCGCTCTTCTGGAGCAAGCGGATGGTGGCCGGGCGCTCCTGGGCCTCGCCGAAGAGGCCCTCGGTGCGGACCGTCGCGTCCTCGTGGACCTCCCAGTCGAGCTCGATCGGGGCGTTGCCCTGGCTCTTGAGGACGTCGCGCATCGTCCGCGCGGACTGCCAGCGGTCCGCGGGGTCGCGCGTGAGCGCGCCGTCGACGGCGGTGACGAGCCAGTCCGGGAGGTCCTTGCGCACCGACGCGAGCGGGGGCGCGTCCTCGTTCATCAGGCGCGCGATGAGGCGGTTGTACGTGTCCTCGTCGAACGGCGGTCGCCCGGTGAGCGCGTGGAACATCACGGCGCCGATCGCCCAGATGTCCGCGCGGTTGTCGATCGGATCGCCGGCGGCTTGCTCCGGCGCCATGTAGTACGGTGTCCCGAGGATCGCGCCCTGCTGGGTCGTGAACATCTCGGGCCCCGAGTTGGTGCGCTTGGCGACCCCGAAGTCGATGATCTTCGCGTGGAGCTCGCCGTTGGCGTCCCATGTGAGGAAGATGTTCCCGGGCTTGACGTCGCGGTGGACGATCGCGCGGTCGTGCGCGGCCGCGAGGCCGTCGAGGACCTGGACCATCGCCTCGACGATCTCGTCGAGCCGGAGATCGTTGGCCTCGATCGCGTCGTCGAGGGTGCGGCCCTCGAGGAGCTCGAGCGCGAGGTAGAGCGCGCCGTCGGGCTCGCGCCCCGCGTCCAGCACGTCGCAGATGGCGGGGTGATCGATGTCGGCCGCCGCGCGCGCCTCGCGCAGGAACCGGACCCCGAACCCCTCGTGCTCCGCGAACGCCGGGTCGATCATCTTGAGCGCCACGTGCTTGCCGGTGAATTGGTGCACCGCGCCGTAGACCGCGCCGATCGCGCCGGTCCCGAGGAGCCGGTTGATCCGGTACTTCCCCGCGATCACGCTGCCGATGCGCGCGCTCACCTCGGCTTTGCTGCTCTTCCCCACGTGGGAGGGTCCCCCCGGATGCTATCGCGTCCCGCGATGGGCGTGCAGTCGCCCGCCGACCGGCAGTCATAGCGCTCCCCGCGGGGGGGAACAACGCTAGAAGCCGACCCGCCGCATCAACGAACGGGGGAGCGCGCGGATGACCGTCATGATAGGGCCCCACGCGGCCGGCGCGTAGACCACGGGCCGGCCGCGGTCCATGGCCCGGAGCACGCGCGCCGCGACGTCGTCGGGATCGCCGGCGAAGGGCGGCGGCCTCAGCTCCGCGGTCATCGTGGTGCGCACGAAGCCGGGCTTCACCGTGATCACCTGGAGACCCTCCCCGCGGTGCTTGTGATCGAGCCCCTCGAGGTACGCGCTCAGGCCCGCCTTCGCCGCGCCGTAGAGGACCACCGGCTTGCGGCCGCGCTCGCCCGCGACCGAGCTGAACACGCAGAGCTTGCCGCCGCCGCCGGCGAGCAGGCGCCGCTTCGCGGCCTCGCAGAACAGCACGGTGTGGGTGAAGTCCACGGTGAGCACGCGCTCCGCGAGCGCGGCGTCCGCCTCGAGCACGTCCTGCGTCGCGAAGATCCCGGCGCTCACCACGATCGCGTCGAGGTGACCGAGCGCGGCCTCGGCCTCCGCGAGCGCGGGCTCGAAGGTGTCGGGCGCCTCGAGGTCGCATCGGATGCGGGCGACCGCGGGGGCCCCGCGTACCTCGAGGTCGCGCGCCGACGGCTCGAGCGCGGCGCGATCGCGGCCGAGGATCGCGAGGCGATCCCCGCGCGCGGCGAACCGCCGCGCGAGCGCGCGGCCCATGCCCCGGGTGGCTCCCAGCATTGCGACGTTCACGCTGGCAACCCTAGCAGGGTAGCCTCCGCGCATGGCGCGCTACGAGCTCGAGGTCGGACCGGACGGAGTCGCCGAGGTGCGCGTCGCGCTGCGAGGCCACGCGCTGCTCCAGAACAGCCACTACAACCACGGCACCGCGTTCAGCGCCGAGGACCGCGACGCGCTCGGGATCTCGGGGCTCCTGCCCGCCTCCGTGCGCTCGCTCGAGGAGCAGGCGGAGCGCGCATACGACCACGTCGCGTCGACCGACGACCCGCTCGGGCGCTACCTCGCGCTCGCGGACCTCGAGTCGCGCAACGCGACCCTCTACTACCGAGTGATCCTCGAGCACCTCGAGGAGCTCCTGCCGGTCGTGTACACGCCGACCGTGGGCAAGGCGTGCCAGCGCTACAGCCACCTCTTCCGGCGCGGGCGCGGGCTCTGGATCACTCCCGACCATCGCGGCCGCGTCGCGTCGGTGCTGCGCAACGCGCCCTTCGAGGACGTGCGCCTGATCTGCGTGACCGACAACGAGCGGATCCTCGGCCTCGGCGATCAGGGCGCGGGCGGCATGGGGATCCCCGTCGGCAAGCTCGACCTCTACGTGGTCGGCGCGGGGATCCACCCGACGCGCACGCTGCCGATCAGCTTCGACGTGGGCACCGACAACCCCGATCTGCTCGCGGATCCGTTCTACATCGGCTGGCGCGGCGAGCGCTTGCGCGGGGCGCCCTACGAGTCGCTCGTCGAGGAGCTCGTGACCGCGATCCAGGCGGTGTTCCCGCGCGCGCTCCTGCAGTGGGAGGACTTCAAGAAGGCGAACGCGTTCACCCTCCTCGATCGCTACGCCGACCGCCTCCTGAGCTTCAACGACGACATCCAGGGGACCGCGGGGATCGCGCTCGCGGGCGTGGTCGCCGCGTCCCGGATCACCGGCGTCCCGATGGCCGAGCAGCGGATCGCGATGGTGGGCGCCGGCGCCGCGGGCGTGGGCATCGCGCGGATCCTCGCGGCCGAGCTCGACCAGCTCGGGCTCGCGCCGGACGAGGCGCGGCGCGCGGTGGCGATCCTCGACAGCGAGGGACTGCTCGTCGACACCCGCGACTACCGCGACGGCTACAAGCAGAAGTTCGCGTGGCCCGCCGCCTGGGCGCGCGAGCTCGGGCTCGATCCCGGGCAGCCGATCGACCTCCACACCCTCGTCGCGGCGATGAAGCCGACGGTGCTGATCGGCACGTCGGGGGTCCCCGGGACCTTCACGGAGGACATCGTCCGCGAGATGGCGCGGCACTGTGCGCGGCCCGCGATCTTCCCGTTCTCGAACCCGAACTCCAAGGCCGAGGCGAAGCCCAAGGACCTCGTCGCGTGGACCGACGGCCGCGCGCTCATCGCGTCGGGGAGCCCCTTCCCCGCCGTCGTTCACGGCGAGCGCACGATCGAGATCGCGCAGGGCAACAACGTCTACGTCTTCCCCGGCGTCGGGCTCGGCGCGCTCGTGAGCGGCGCGACGAAGATCGTCGACTCGATGTTCGCCGCGGCGGCCCACGCGATCGGCGCTCAGCTCGACGACGCGGACGTCGCGGCGAGCCGGCTCTACCCGCCGATCGCGAACCTGCGCGCGATCTCCCGCGAGGTGGCGGTCGCGGTGGGGCTGCACGCCATGGAGCTCGGCCTCGCGCCGCCCCGCGCACGCGACGCGTTCGCGGCCGAGATCGACGCCGCGATGTGGTTCCCCGCCTACCCGCGCGTGAAGCCCTGAGCCGAGCTACGGCGGCGTGCAGCCCGGCATGTCGAACTGCACGACTTCTTGACACCACCAGCGGTCCCCGGGGCCCGCGGAGCGGCAGGTCTGGGAGTTGGAGCGACCGTCGAACGAGCCGGTGAGCACCACGGTCTCGCCGCACGCCTGGACGGTCACGCGGTAGCTCACCGGGCGGCCCTGGATGCAGCTCTCGTAGTGCGCGACGTGCACGCGGTAGGTCCCGACGGGCGCGCGGCCCGCGGGCCAGTAGATGTGCTCGTTGTCGACGCCCAGGTTCGAGCTGCACGCCGCGTTCGCGTCGAGGTCCAGGTGGCCCCCCGAGAACGCGTTCGTGTTCCCGTAGTAGATCTGCACGCCGCTCGGGTCGGTCACGTAGAGGTCCATGTCCGTCGCCTCGCCCATCGTGAGGGTGACCTCCACGTCGCCCGCGCCGACCGAGCGCACCTCGAGCGCGCGGGTCACCGGCGCCGACACGCGGCCCTCGGCGTCGACGGACGCGATCCGCATCGTGGCCGGGAACGTCTGCCCGGGCTGCAGGCTCACGCCGTTCGACATCACTGGCGAGAGGATCGCGAAGTACACCGTCGCGCCGTCGGAGCCGCCCGCGGACACGACCCCGAGCTCCGTCGGCACCGTCGCGGGCAGCCAGAAGTGCCCCGGGTAGCCGACGAAGTCCACGAGGTAGCCGCGCACGTCGGTGCCGCCCTGCGCGTCGCGCGCGCGCACGAGCGCTCGTGCCGGGGTGCGCGGCAGCACCGCGAGCGGGCGATCCGTGCTCTCGGTCGGGTCGTGCGACACGCTCGGTCCTGCCGGGCTCGCTGCGGGCATGGGCTGCGGGCGCAGCTCGCTCCCCGGCACGAGCCACGGCGTGTCCACCGTCCGCGTCACGCTCGCGCCGCCGCCCGCGAAGTCCGGGAGGAGGCGCCCGCTCTCGACCATGCTCTCGACCTGGACGAACGGACCGGGGCGGTAGCGATCGCGCATCGACGGCTGCGGGGGGAGCGAGGGATCGCGCGGCGGCGGGTCGAGCGGGTCGAGCGGATCTGCGGGCTCGGTCGGACCCCCGGGATCGCTGGGCTCCGCGGGCTCCTCTCTGTCGGACCACTCCGCGAGCCGCTCGCGCGCGCCGAACACGATGCCGAGCGTGCCGAT
>JAYRVK010000999.1:0-8986 GCA_041918555.1 Sandaracinaceae bacterium | reverse complement strand
TCGGACACGCGCGCGCGCGCCTCGCCCGCGGTGGCGAGCGCGATCGGCGCGCACACCGCGCGGTTGTCGGCGGTCGCCCACGCGCGCAGGAGCGCGCCGGGCACCGCGTCCGTCGGGAGCGGCGCCGCGGCCCACGGCGCGGCCGGCAACCCGGTCAGGTCCACCCGAGGCGCGCTCGGCATCGCGAACGCGGCCTCGTCGCCGCTCGTCTCGAGGGCCGCGACGGAGGGCTCGGAGATCGCCGCGAACGGGTTGGCCGGCGGGCTCGCCGCGGGCGCGCCCGCGCCGCAGCCGAACGACAAAGACACCATCATCGCCGCGACGATCGCGGACCGTTGCCACTTGCGCATCAGACGTTCCTCCCTGTACGCAGCCGCGCGGGTCGCCCACCTCGGTGGCTGCCCGGCATCGATACGCGACCTCGACGAAGAACGTGAAATTGTCGGCAACGCCGCCATGACCCTCGAAGAAGCCCTCCTCTACTCCCTCGTCCACGACGGCGCGCCCGGCGACGTCGCCTTCTACCAGCGCCTCGCCGCCGGCGCGGGCCGCGTGCTCGAGCTCGGCTGCGGCTGGGGCCGCGTCGCGTCGAGCCTCGCGGCGCGCGAGGTCGTCGGCCTCGAGAGCGACCCCGGCATGCGCGCGCTCGGCGCGAGCCGCGGCTTCACGGCGGTCGAGGGCGACATGCGTGACTTCGCGCTCGGCGCCTTCGACCTCGTGCTCGTACCGTTCACCGGGATCTACTGCCTGCTCACGGAAGACGACTTGCTCGCTGCGCTCCGAGCGATCCGCGCCGCGCTCGCGCCGGGCGGGCGCCTCGTCTTCGACGCGTACGCGGCGGACCGGTTCCACGAGGAGTCGCTCCCCGAGGACTACCCCGACGACGTCCTCGAGCTCGTCGCCGAGATCGAGCACCGCGGCGAGCCGCTCCTCGTCTACGAGCGCAGCACGTGGGATCGCGAGCGGCAGCGCGTGGACGCGTTCTACCTGTACGAGCGCGAGCCCGACGGGCTCGTGATCGCGGAGCTCGCGATCGGCCACCGCTACGTGCTGAGCGAGACGGTCGCGCCGCTCCTCGCGCGGGCCGGGCTGCGGCTCGAGTCGATCGCGGGGTCCTTCGAGGGGGAGCCCTTCGATCCCGCGAGCTCGGGCTCGATGGTCGTCCGCGCTTGCCGCGACGACGAGCCCGCCCTAGGTGATTGAGCCATGCGAGCCGTCTGGATCCGGAAGCACGGGGGCCCCGAGGTCCTCATGGTGCGCGAGACCGAGGACCCCACGCCCGGTCCCGGGCAGCTGCGCGTGCGCGCGAAGGCGTGCGGCCTGAACTTCGCCGAGGTGAACGCGCGCCAGGGGATCTACCCCGACGCGCCCAAGCCGCCGTGCATCGTCGGCTACGAAGGCGCGGGGATCGTCGACGCGCTCGGCGAGGGCGTCGAGGACGTGCGCGTCGGCCAGCGCGTCATGTTCATCTCGCGCTTCGGCGGCCACGCCGACACGGTGATCGTCGAGCGGGCGAACCTCGTTCCGATCCCCGACGCGCTGTCGTTCGAAGACGCGGCCGCGCTGCCGGTGAACTACCTCACCGCGCACCAGATGCTCTTCAACATCCGGCGGCTGCGCCCCGGCGATCGGGTGCTCGTGCACGCCGCCGCGGGCGGCGTCGGCACCGCGGTGCTCCAGCTCTGCCGCACCGTCGAGGGCGTGACGACGTTCGGCACCGCGAGCGCGAGCAAACACGACTACTTGCGGGCCCAGGGCTGCGATCACCCGATCGACTACCGCTCCAAGAGCTACGTCGCCGCGGTCCGCGAGATCACGGGAGGCCAGGGCATCGAGCTCGTGTGCGACGCGCTCGGCGGCGCCGACTGGAAGAAGGGCTACTCGCTCCTCGCGCCGGGCGGGATCTTGATCTGCTTCGGGCTCGCGAACGCGAGCAAGGCCGGCAAGCGCAGCCTGATGAAGGTCGCGGGCCAGCTCCTGAGCGTGCCCCGCTACAACCCGATCGACCTGATGGGCGACAACCGCGCGGTCGCGGGCGTGAACCTCGGCGCGATGTGGGAGCACACCGCGCAGATCCAGGAGAGCCTCCAGCGCATCGTCGCCTACTGGGAGGCGGGGCAGGCGCGGCCGCACATCGACTCCGCGTTCCCCTTCGAGCAGGCGGGCGAGGCGCACGGCCGGCTCGAGAACGCGAAGAACGTCGGCAAGGTGCTGCTCATCCCCTAGTCAGCGCACGCTCGGGTACGCGCGGGACTCGGGCGTCGAGCGCGCGGCCTGCACGCGGTAGCCGCCGCCGCCGCCCAGGGTCTGCACGATCACGTCGGCGTCCGCGGTGATCAGCATCGGGTGGGAGTCGCCGCCGCTCGCGCTCTCGGTGATCCAGATCCGGCCCTCGCCGAGGCGGCCGTCGTCGCCGAAGCGCGCGAGCACCGCGCCGTGCGGCGAGCCGACGTGGCCGCCGTTGATGCCGCCGATCACGTTGCGGCTGTGGCCGTCGAGCGGCGCGGTGGCCGCGACGAACGTCGCGTTGTTGCTCGTCTCGCGTACGTGGTGGTGCGCGTGCACGACGTCCGAGCCGAGCGCGCCGTAGAAGCGCGCGCCGGCGATCGCGACGAGGTGGCTCTCCACGTCGGGCTCGGTCGTCTCGCCCGAGCCGGTGAGGTCGCCGCCCCAGTGGTAACGGAAGGGCCCGTGCTCGATCACGGTGACGAGGCTGCGCGCGTTCTCCTCGTTGCTGTCCGAGTGCCCGAACGGCGCCATCGGCGTCGCGCTCGCGCCGTCCGAGACGAACCCGTTCGCCGCGACGAACGTCATGCGCGCGCCGCCGCCGAGCGCGAGGTAGCTGGGCTCGCCGAGCGCGTCGTCGAGCGCGTCGTCGAGGTCGCCGAGGAACAGGCCGCCGCAGTCGGTCGCGGGGTGCGCGCCGGAGAAGGAGCCCGGATCGCACGGCGCGTCCGGTGCCCCGCGGCAGAGCGGGAAGTCCAGCGCGGGCGCCTCGCCGCGGAGGTAGTCGCACGCGCTCTCGTAGTCGCCCTCGTTCATCGACGCGCCGACCTCGACCCAGCCGCGGTGCACGATGCCGCGCGTCACCGTCAGCGCCTCGCCGCCGCTCATCAGATCCGCGAGCGCGCCGACGTGATCGGCGTGGAAGTGGCTGATCACGATCCAGTCGACCTCGAGCGGCGCGCGCGCCCGCGGGAACCCGCGCGCGGGCGTGATCCACGACGTGTTCAGGGCGCGCACCATGCCGCGCACCTCGTCGTCGTGGCTCGAGTTGCCGACGTCCATCAGCACGATCGTCCCGTCGGGCCCGACGAGCACCGCGGCCTCGCCGAGCCGGATCACGCCGGGGAGCTGGAGCTGGATGACCGTGAGCTCGCCCGGGACCGGGCGCAGGATCTCGGTCGGCTCCGCGCCCGCGTCGAGCGCGCCCGCGTCGAGCGCGCCCGCGTCGAGCGCGCCTCCGTCGCGCGAGCCCGCGTCGAAGGCGCCCCCGTCCGTCGAGCCCGCATCGAACGCGCCCGCGTCGATCGCGCCCGCGTCGGCGCCCGCGTCGAGGGGCCCGGCGTCGTCGCAGGACGCGAGGAGGAAGAGGGCTGCGGCGAGGCGCGCGCTTTGGATCATCGGCCGACCGTAGCGCGCCCGGCCCGCGCGATCACATCGCGTCGAGCGGCATCTCGCAGCGCTCGCGCAGGCGGCACGCGCCGCACTCCCCGCCGCTCCACACGCGCTCGAAGGCTCCCTGCACCGCGTCGAGGATCGCGTCGTCCTCGGTAACGATCCCCATCTCGAAGTTCCGCTTCCCCTCGCCGCGCACGCCCAGGCCCGCGCCCGTCCAGTTCGCGCTCCCGACGTACGCGAGGCGCGCGTCGACCACCACGAGCTTCCAATGGACGCGCGGGCACATGCGCAGCGCGAGGCCGCCCTTCACGAGCACCGGCAAGCGATCGAACGCGTCGCGGAACGGCCCCGAGGGCGGCGCCGCGTGGAGGATCCGGAGCTCGACGCCCCGCTCCGCGCGCTCGGCGAGCACGTCGAGCACCGAGCAATACTTCTTGCGCCGCCCGAGCCGGCCCTCGTCCTCGACGATCAGCTCCTTGAGGTTCGCGGTCGCGATCCACACGCTCCGCTCCGCGCGCATCACCGCGCGCACCACGCGCTCGTAGTGGGCGCGTCCCTCGATGAGCGCGAGCGCGGCGGTGGTCGTGAGGGCGATGGCGAGATCGTAGGCCAGCGCCGCCGCAGGCCACGAATTTCAGCCGCCGAACTCGAAGCGCGCACCGGTCGACGACGTGGCTTCCATGCGCGCGAAGTCGGTCCCGGGCGCGAGGTCCGTGCGCACCGCGAGCACAGCGTGCCCTGCCCCTCGCACGCCGCGAGCGACGCGAGCGCCACGACCCCGAGCGCCACCCCGCGCATCGGCTCGATGGTACACGGGAGCGCGCTAAGGTGTCGCCGTGCGCGCGCCCGCGATCGCTGCCCTCCTGTTGCTCGCCGCATGCGACGCCGCGGCGCCCTCCGACGCGGGCGTGCCGGCGACGGACGCGGCGACGCCCTTCGAGGAGCCCGCGCCGCCTGCGCCGCCGGTCTTCGCGCCGTGCCCCGACGGCTGGTCGGCGGCGCCGTCCGGCGAGGGCTTCGACGTGTGCGAGCCACCGAGCGCCGAGGCGTGCCCGGCCGGCACCGTGCGCTTCGTCGACGAGTCCGGGTGCGCGCCGATCGGGGCCGTGTGCCCAGCCGGCGAATGGGCCACGCCACCCGCGGGCGCGACCGCGATCTACGTGCGCCCAGGCGCGAGCGGCGGCGACGGCTCGATGGACGCGCCGTACGGGACGATCCGCGACGCGATCGTGCGCGCGCCGCCGGGCGCGGCGGTGATGCTCGCGAGGGGCACGTACCCCGAGGCGATCGACGTGTTCGGCGGGCTCTCGGTGATCGGGGCGTGCGCGGCGCAGACGTTCCTCGCGCCCGACACCGGCCGCGCGGCGGTGCGCGCGGCCGAGCTCGGGATCACGGTGAGCGACGTGACGCTGCGACCGGGCGGCGAGGTGCACGGCGTCGAGGTCACCGGCTCGCTCGCGCTGCGCGGCGTGGTGATCGAAAGCGCGGCGGACGACGGCATCCTCGTCGTCGAGGGCGGCGAGCTCGACGCCGCGCGCCTGGTGATCCGCGACTCGCGGCCGTTTGCCCCCGAGTTCGGGCGCGGCGTCACCATCGCGGGGGCGCGCGCGACGATCGTCCAAGGGATCTTCGAGCGCTGCCCGGGGAGCGGGATCCTCGCCTCGATGGGGAGCCAGGTCGTCGCGCGCGCGGTCCTCGTGCGCGAGAGCGGCGAGGGGATCCGCGGGCGCCCGCAGATCATCGCGCAGGGCTTGGGCGCGCGGCTCGAGCTCTCCGAGTCGGTCCTCGAGGACGGCGCGGGGACCGGCGTGGTCGTCAACGAGGATGGCGTGCTCCAGATCGACCAGGTGGTGATCCGCCGCATGCGCGCGGACCCCGCGGTCGGCGGCTCGTCGGCGGGCCTCTTCGCGCGGAGCCGCGGCCGCGTCGTGGGGCGCCGGGTCCGGATCGAGGACGTCGCCTTCCTCGGCATGGCGTTCGTCGAGGACGCGGTCGTGTCGCTCGAGGACGCGCTCGTCACGCGGATCACGACCGCGTCGCTCGACGGAGATCCGCTCGCGATCGGCCTGCTCTACTCGGGGCCCGAGCTGAGCGTGCGGCGCCTCGCGATGCGCGACGTCGAGCGCATGGCCGTCTCGATCGAGCTCGGCACCAGCACCTTCGAGGACGTCTCGATCGCGCGCAACGGGTCGGGGACCGGCGGCGAGTACCACCCGATGGGCTTCGCCCAGCGCGAGGGCGACGCGACGCTCCGGCGCGTCCGCATCGAGGGCGCGCGCGGCGTCGGGCTCTACTCGCTTACCTCGGCGCTCGCGCTCGAGGACGTCGCGGTGATCGACGCTCCGGGCATCGAGGACGGCCGCTTCGGGCGTGGGATCGAGGTGGTCCAGGGCAGCGCCACGCTTGCCGGCGTCCTCGTCGAGGCGGCGCGCGAGGTCGGCGTCCACGCGTCCGACGGCGCGGTCGTGCAGGCCGCCGGCCTGCGCGTGCTCATGACGCGCGGCCGCGACTGCCAGGACACCACGTGCCCGGACACGCCCGGCGGGATCGGGATCGCCGCGATCGGCGCGACGCTGAGCGCGCGCGACTTCACGGTCGACGGCGCGCGCCTCTGCGGCGCGATGATCGCGGGCGGTCCGTCCGCCGCGCTCGACCTGAGCGCGGGCGCGATCCGCGGCGCGAGCGTCGGCGCGTGCGTGCAGGTCGACGGCTACGACCTCGAGCGCCTGACCGACGGGGTCGAGTACCGCGACAACGGCATCCCGCTCGACGCGACCGACCACGCGACGCCCGCGCCGACGGACCCGCTCGGGATGCTCGAGCTGTGAGCGTCCCCGTCCTCGCTTGACGCCCCCGCCCGCGCGGCTCATCCCCTCCCGCCATGCGACGGTCCCCCCTCCTCTCTGCGGCGATGCTCCTCACCCTCCTCGCCTGCGACGGCGCCACCCCGCTCGACGCGGGCCCGCTCGACGACGCGGCGGCCGCCGCCGACGCGGGCACCGACGCGGCCGGTCCTACGTGCGCCGAGGATCTCCGCGCCCCCTTCGCCGGCCCCGCCCCGTGCAGCGTGGCGACCGCCGACTGCGCGGCCGCGTGCAGCACCGCGTCGTGCGCGGAGGACTGCTTCCTCGCGGACCCGAGCGCGAACTGCATCGGCTGCTGGGACGCGAACCAGCTCGCGTGCTGGAACCGCAACGGCTGCCAGGACGAGTGGAACTGCATCTCGGAGTGCATCCAGACGAGCTGCACGCTGCCGCCGACCGCCGAGTGCATCGGCATGAACTGCGGCGCGGAGGACCTCGCCTACGCCGACTGCTTCGAGCCGCTCCGCATGATGTGCCTCGAGCGCACGATCGACTGCCTCCCGCCGCGCGGTTAGGGCCGCAGCACCGTCGCGATGCTGATCTCCAGGCCGTGCGTCGCGAGCCGCATCAGCGTGTCGAGGTCCTTGCCGATCACCCCGAGCTCCGCGGTCAGGCGCCGCCGCGTCTCGGAGAGCACCTGCTCGTGCGCGCTCGCGATCCAGCGCGCGACGGTCGCGCGGTGCACCCCGTACATCGTGCCGATCACCTCGGAGGGCACGTTCTCGAGGAGGTAGAGCCGCAGGACGTTGCGCTCGCGCACGTCGAGCCCGCCGAGCGCCGCCGAGAACGCCGCGTGGAAGGGCCCCGCGAGATCCGCGCGCGCGCTCCGCAGCTCGGGGCTCGTGCCGTCGAACGGGAGCGCCTCGAAGAGCTCGTCGGGCGCGGGCTGCTCGAGCGGCCGGTGCCGCTTGAGCCCGTACGCGATCCGCGTCGCGACGACCCGCGCCCAGTGCGACAGCGGCCCGCGGCCGAGGTAGCTCCCGATCCGCGCGGGGCCCTGCTCGCCGTCGACGAGCAGCCGGATGCGCACCTCGTGGAGCGCCTCGTCGACGAAGTCCGGGCTCGGATCGATCCGCGCGATCGCCGGCTCGGCCAGCGGGAGCACGCGCCGCTCGAAGTAGCGGATCGCCTTGCCATCGCCCCGCGCGCACGCGCACGCGAGGAAGAGATCGCTCGTCTCGAGCGCCGCGATCGCGGCGAGCGGGTCGGTGCGATCCGGCGCGCAGCCGGCGACGTGCGCCGCGAACGCGTCGTCGGAGAGCTCGACCCCCGGCCACGCCTCCCGCGCCGCCGCGGCGCGCTCGCGCAAGAGCGCCGCGAGCGCGTCCTCATCGGCGCGCGCGTCCCACGCCTCTCGCGAGATCGCAAGGAAAGTTGCGGCCAGGCCCTCGGCGCTCATCGGCCGGGAGGCTAGCCCAACTCGCCCGTCGCGGCTCGACCGAGCGCGGCGTGCGCGGGCACGTCGCGCAGGAACCGGGCCCGCCACGCGGGATCGCCGATCCGGCGCGCCGTCGCCTCGATCCACGCGCGGCCGCGCGCGCGCGCCTGCGCGCCCTCGACGCCGCGCCCTGCGGCCTCGAGCACGCGCGCGAGGACGAGGAAGAGCTCACCCTCCCCCTCCTCGAGGCCCCCGAGCGCGTCACGCCCCGCGAGCGCCGCCTCGATCGCGCGCGCCGCGGCCTCGCCCTCGCCGAGCGCGAGCGCGGCGTCCGCCTCCACGACCCGCGCGAGCACCTCGGCCGCGCCGAGCCCGAGCGTCGCCGCGCGCTCCGCGAGGATCCGCGCCTCGTCGCGCGCGTGCGCGTGCGCCCCCGTCGCGAGCGCGAGCCGCGCGCGGTAGAGGCTCGCCCACGTCGCGAGGTGGCGATCCCCGATCGCGTCGGCGAGCGCGCGCGCCGCGTCGAGGTCCGCGCGCGCGAGCGCGGCCTGGCCGCTCATGGTGCGCGCGTAGCCGAGGTTCGCGAGGGCGTAGCCCTCCATGAGCCGGATCCCGAGCGCGCGGCAGCGCTCGAGGGCGTCGAGGAGGGTCGCCTCGGCCTCGGCGTACGCGCCGAAGCGGCTCAGCACGTCGCCGAGGTTCACGCACACCCCCGCGCGCGAGCGCTCGTCGCCGACCTCCTCGAAGAGCGCGAGCGCGGCGAGGTACGCGGCGCGGCGCGCGCCGAGATCGCCCTGCGCCGCGGCGAGCTGCGCGCGCCAGCTCGCGAGCTCGGCGCGGAGCGCCGGCGCGCGCGTGGCGACGAGGAGCTCCGCCTCGCCGAGCGTGCCCGCTGCCTCGTCGAGCTGGCCCGCCATGGTGAGCGCGGTGGCGTGTGCGCCGAGGGCCCGCGCGAGGACCGCCGGCGCGCCCGCGCTCCGGGCGTCGTGCACCGCGCGCGCGAACCCGGGCAGGCTCGCCGCAGGCCCCCGCTGCCGGAGCGTCCGGATCGCGCGCGCCGTCTCGATCGCCGCGCGCTCGTCGGGCGTCGTCGCGAGATCCGACGCGAGCGCGAGCGCGACGC
>JAYRVK010000998.1:0-2033 GCA_041918555.1 Sandaracinaceae bacterium | reverse complement strand
GCACCACCCTCGAGACCGCGCGCGCGCTGCGCGGACTGGCCGCGTACGCGCGGCTCTGGGACTGGGACGAGGCGAGCGGGCCCTCGGTGGCGCTCGACGGGCGCGCGCTCACGTCGGTCTCGAGCGGTCGGAGCGGCTCCGTGTATCGCGTGCCGATCGCGAGCCTGCGGGGGCAACATTCCTTGCGCATCACCGGCGGCGACGCGGGGCCCGTGTTCTTCGCCATCGACGGCCGGTGGGCGGTGCCGCTCGGCGAGGCCGACGCGATCCCGCGCGGCCGGCGCACCGCGGTGCACCGCGTCTACGAGACGCCGGACGGGCGCCCGCTCGGCGACGGATCGACGATCGCGCTCGGCGAGATGGTCCGCGTCCGGCTGTTCGTCTACACGGAGGGCTCCGCGCCCCCCGTCGTGGCGGTCCAAGACCCGATCCCGGCGGGCTTCGACGCGGTCGAGGCCGACCACGACTCGACGCCGCGCTCGAGCCTCGAGGCGCTCTTCGGCGCAGGGCTCGACGACGAGGCGGTCGACGCCCGGGCGCAGCACGCGGTGCGCTCGCTCTACACGATCGCGCACCGCGAGCTCCGGGACGAGCGCGCGTCGTTCTACTTCGATCAGCTGCCCGGCGGCCTGCAGGAGTACACCTACGCGATCCGCGCGACCACGGTGGGGACCTTCACGGTGCCGCCCGCCCAGATGGAGGCGCTCTACGACCCGGACTTCGTGGCGCGCAGCGCGGTGTCGACGCTGACGGTGGTGGACGCGCGGTGAGGCGCCTCCTCCGCGTCGGCGCGCGAGCGCTCGGCATCGCGACGGCGCTCGCCGCCGCCGCCATCGCCGCGCTGTTCGCGACGACCGACGTGGAGCGCGCGCGCTTCGCCCGGCCCGACGACGCGCTGACGATCACGGATCGGAGCGGCACCCCGCTCCGGCACCACCGGCCCGACCGGCACGACCGGCGCTGGGTCGAGCTCGACGCGGTCTCGCCGCACCTCGTCGACGCGGTCCTCGCGGTCGAGGACGATCGCTTCCACGAGCACCCGGGCGTCGACGCCCGCGCCACCGCGCGCGCCGCGCTGAGCTTCGCGCTCCCCGGACGTCGCGTGAGCGGCGGCTCGACGATCACGCAGCAGGTGGTGAAGCTCGTGTACGGGCGGCCCGACGGGCTCCTCGACAAGCCGCGCGAGATGGTGCGCGCGATCCTGCTCGAGCGCCGCTTCGGCAAGGACTGGATCCTCGAGCAGTACCTGAACCGCCTGCCCTTCGGCGACGAGGTCGAGGGCGTGGCGCGCGCGTCCGAGCTCTACTTCGGCGTGCCGGTCGCCGAGCTCGACGTGGCGCAGGCCGCGCTGCTCGCGGGGATCCCACAGGCGCCGACCGCGCTCGATCCGCGGCGGCACTACGGCGCGGCGATGCGAAGGCAGCGCCTCGTGCTCTCGCGGATGCGCGCGACCGGACGGATCGACGAGGCGACGTACCGCTCGGCGCGCGCGGTGCGCGTGGCGATCCAGGGGCGGCCGGTGCGACCGTGGCGCGCCCCGCAGGCCGCCGACGCCGCGCTCGACGAGCACCGCCGCGGCGCGCTCCACGCCTCGGGCGGGGTGCTGCGCACGACCTTGGATCTCCCGCTCACCGACGACGCCGAGCGGATCCTCCGCGCCGCGGTCCGCGAGCACGCGAGCCGCGGGGTCACGAACGCCGCCGCGGTGATCGTCTCGAACGCCGACGGCGCGGTGCTCGCCTACGTCGGCGCGGCGGAGCGCGGCGAGGCGGCTCCCGGCGCGTGGCTCGATCTCGCGCGGGCGCGCCGCCAGCCCGGCTCGACGCTCAAGCCCTTCGTCTACGAGCTGCTCTTCGAGCGCGGCGGCACGCCGGCCACCGTCCTCGACGATCTCTCGCGCCCCATGGTCGGCCGCGAGGGCACCCTCTTCGTCGCGCGCGACTACGACGGCCGCGAGCGCGGCCCGGTCCGCGCCCGCGAGGCGCTGAGCGCGTCGCTCAACCTCGCCGCGCTCGACGCCGCGCGCCGCGTGG
>JAYRVK010000997.1:0-2724 GCA_041918555.1 Sandaracinaceae bacterium | reverse complement strand
CTCGATCTGCCCGCGCCGCGTGCGCCCGCGAAGAAGGCGCCGATCGCGCCGCCCGCGCCACCCGCGCTCGACGACGACCTCGATCTGCCCGCGCCGCGCGCGCCCGCGAAGAAGGCGCCGATCGCGCCGCCGGTCGACGACGGGCTCGATCTGCCCGCGCCGCGCGCCGCGGCGAAGAAGGCGCCGATCGCGCCGCCCGTCGCGGACGATCTCGACCTGGACCTGCCCGCGCCGCGCGCGCCCGCGAAGAAGGCGCCGATCGCGCCCGTGCTCGACTCGCTCGATCTGCCCGCGCCCAAGGGCCGGGCGCCGATCGCGCCGCCCGTGCAGAGCCGCGAGCTGGCCGCGTCCAAGGCGATCACGCCGCTCGAGCAGGACTTCGATCTCGATCTGCCGACGCCGAAGGACGCCGGGCTCGACCTGCCCGCGCCCAAGGCGAAGTCGGCGCTCGCCGAGGAGGGCTACACGCCCTTCGACGACCTCGATCTGCCGGCGGCGAAGAGCGCGGCCGACCTCCCGGTCCTCAAGGGCTTCGACGACGTCGAGCTGCCGCAGGCGAAGAAGGCGGTCATCGCGCAGGCCGACGAGGCGTTCTCCGATCTCGATCTGCCGATGCCCAAGGGGCAGGCGCGGATCGACGACGGCTTCGGCGATCTCGATCTGCCCGTGCCCAAGGCCCACGTGGATCTGCCCGTCGCCAAGGGGGGGGGCTACGGGGAGGTGTCGGGCTCGGACGAGGTGGACTTCGGCGAGCTCGATCTGCCGGTGCCGCGCGACATCACGGACCTCCCCGCGGCCGCCGAGCACACGGATCTGCCTGCGGCATCGGGCGGGATGGACCTGCCCGCGCCCAAGGGCGGCGGGGACGACCTCGCGCTGCCCGAGCCGCGCGCGTACGCGCCGGCTCCGGCCGCGCCGGCGCCGCGCGGGCACGAGATGGGCGGTCACGCGGGGATCGGCGGTACCGCGTACGGCGAGCTCGATCTCGGCCCGGGCGGCGCCCGCCGCGACGACATGGAATTCGCCGATCTCCCGCAGGCGGACACCGACGGGCGCGACTCGCTCCCGCCGCCGCGCCTCGCGATCGGAGCCAAGGGGAAGAAGGCGGCGAAGGGTCCGGCGGGGCCCAAGAAGAGCCGGGCGGCGCTCGTCGCCGGCGTGCTCCTGGTCCTGCTCCTCGGCGGCGGCGCGGCGCTCGGCCTCACGCCGTACGGCTACTTCGGGATCAACCTGCTCGAGCCGTACCTCCCCGGCGCGGGCGATCCGGCCCAGGTCCAGGCGGCGATCCGCACCGCCGAGGAGCGCGCGTCGAGCGACACGTGGACCGACGTGCGCGCGGCTCGGGTGACCCTCGGGAACGCACGCCGCGAGGCCGGGCTCAACCGCGAGCTCCTCGCGCGCAGCCTGCTCCACGAGGGGCTCTACCGCGTGCGGTTCGGTCCGAGCGCGATCTCGCGGCGCGCCTCGGCGATCGAGTCGCGGATGACCGAGCGCGAGATGTCCGGCCCCGAGGTCTCGCTCGCGCTGGCCGCCGACGCGCTGGCGGAGGGCTCCCCGGGACCCGCCCGGCGGCACCTCGGCGCGGCGCTCTCGCGCGCGGGCAGCGACCCGTACGTGAGCCTCGTCGCCGGAGAGATCGAGCTCGCCGAGGGGCACCTCGAGGAGGCCGAGGTCGCGTTCACGACGGCCGCCACGAGCGGCGCCGGCGCGCGTGGGCTCTGGGGCGTGGCGCGGGCGAAGCTGCGCGGCGAAGACCGAGCCGCCGCGCGGGCGGCGGTCGACGCCGTCCTCGCCGCGAGCCCCGGGCACGGCGAGGCGCTCGTCGCACGCGCGCTGCTCCTGCGCGAGGCCGGGCAGGAGGACGAGGCGCTCGAGGCCGCGCAGCGCGCCGCCGGGCAGGGGCAGGAAACCTTGCGTGCTTCACCCTCGGCGCGCGCCGAGGCGTGGACGCTCGTCGGCGAGATCCAGGAACGGCGCGGCCGCCAGACGCTCGCGCTGACTGCGTACGAGGGGGCGCTCGGCGCGATCGACGCGCACGTGCCCGCGCTGCTCGGCGCGGGGCGCGTGCTCCTGGCGGATCGCCCCTCGGACGCGCTCCCGCGCTTCGAGTCGGTGCTGCAGGCCGAGGCCGCCGCGACGGAGCTCCTCCCGAGCGGCCGCACCGCGCGCCAGGAGGCCCAGCTCGGCGCCGCGCGCGCGATGCTCGCCCTCGAGCGCGTGCAGGAGGCGAAGGCGAGCCTCGACGCGCTCGCGACGGAGCGCGAGGAGGACGGAGAGGTCCTCTTGTGGCTCGGCAAGGCCGAGCTGCTGCTCGATCCGCCGGCGTACCCCGAGGCCGAGGAGCACTTCCGCTCGGCGATCCAGGTGTCGCCCGAGCGCTTCGACGCATACCTCGCGCTCGCGGAGCTCTTCCTCGCGACGGACCGCGGCTCCGACAGCGGGCTCATCCTCGAGCAGGCCGTGTCGCGCGTCCCCGAGACCGCGGAGATGCGCTACCAGCTCGGCGAGTTCGAGCTCCGGCGCAACCGGCACGTCGAGGCGATGCGCGAGCTCGAGCGCGCGCTCGCGCTCGACGCGTCGTTCCCGCCCGCGCTCTTCGCCCTCGGCGTCGCGCAGCGGCGCCACGGGCAGCTGGGCGCGGCGGCGGCGAGCTTCGATCGGCTCGCCGGGATCGACAACGCGTACCCCGGCCTGTCGCTCGAGCGCGGCCGCCTCAGCCTCGAT
>JAYRVK010000996.1:0-13150 GCA_041918555.1 Sandaracinaceae bacterium | reverse complement strand
TTGCGAGGACGCCTTCCTCGCGCCGTCGCTCCCTTCGCGTCGTCGCCGTCGCCGTCGCCGACCACGATCACGTACGATCACGTCGACGATCGCGAGGCGGCGCGGCTGGAGGCGTCGCGTGGACGTGGTCGTTGACGTGGTCGTGGTCGTGAACGGCGACGTGGAGGCAACCGAAGCTGGGATCATCGCGATCCTCCTCCAGCGCTCGATCCGCTGGAAGAAGTGCTCGACGAGCAATCGCTCGCGTGACGCCGCACCCGCTCCGGGCGATCGTATGCGCATGCGGACGAGCGCTCCCGTGGTCGCCCTCGCGTCGCTCCTCCTCGCGTGCGAGCCCTCCGATCCCGCAGGCCGCGCGTGCACCGCCGACTCCGAGTGCGGCGCGCTCGCGTGCCTCGACGGACGCTGCGCGCCGGCGCTCGACGATCCCGGAGGCGCCCCGGCTCCCGAGGGCGGCTCGGTGCGCGTGATCGCCGTGGGCCTGCACCCCACGCTCGCCGACGTCGAGACGCAGGCCGCCTGGCGCGCGTTCGTCGAGCGCACGTTCGACGCGGAGGTCGCGCCGCGCGTCGCCACCGATCGTCCCACGCTCGTGGTCCTCCCCGAGAACGCCGCGCTGATGGCCTCGTTCATCGGCGCGCGAGGCGCCGAGGGCCGCGCCGCGACGACGAGCGAGGAGGCGATCCTCGCGGTCCTCACGGGGCAGTCCGCCGCCGCGGTGCACTACGTGAACCGCACGAGCGCGTCGCTCGCGGCGGGCCGGCTCGTGGGGCTCGCGGTGACCGACACGGTGTGGCGCGCGCTCGCGCCCTTCGAAGACGGCGCGCGCACGCACGGGGTGTGGGTCGCGGTGACCACCAACGTCGCCGACGCCGAGCGCCGCACGGACGCGGCGCTCGTGGCCGCGCTCGTCGACGAGGCGGAGACCGACCGCTCGTTCGCGTGGGAGGCGAGCTCCGACGACGTCTTCAACCAGACCCTCGTGTGGAGCCCCGAGGGCGAGCTCGTGCACCGCTGGCGCAAGGCCTACCTCGTCCCGATCGAGGAGGCCGCCGACGGCCTCGCGCTGAGCTCCGGCGCGCTCGACGCGCTGCGCGCGCACGACCTGCCGTTCGGGCGCGTCGCCTCCGTGATCAGCAAGGACGCGTGGATGCCCGACGTGCTCGACCGGCTCGCGCTCGAGGGCACCGCGCTGATGCTCCAGCCCGAGGCGTTCAGCGGCTGGGGGATCCCGCACGGCGAGGACGGCGCGTGGGCGCCCGACGTGGTGAAGGAGAGCGGCTGGGCCCACGTCGCGCGCTACCCGGAATTCCGGGCGAGCGTGCTCCCGTGCCTGAGCCAGAACCTCTTCGAGCTCGTGTTCGACTGCCAGAGCTCGGTGATCGCGGGACGCGCGCCCGGCGCGTGGATCGGCCAGGACGCGGACGCGGGCTTCGCGGCGGTCGCGCCGTGGGTCGTCGCCGACGACGGGGTCGGGACGCTCGAGGAGCGCCGCGCGCGCCTGATCGCCGAGGGGATGCGGCTCGTACCGGGCGGCGATCGCGAGGACGCGTACCCTGCCGGCTCGGCGAGCCTCGATCTCGACCTGTCGAATGCAATGTTGCTTGCGGGCCCGGGCGGGATCGCGGAGAGCGCCTCGGGCGAGCAGCGGCGCCCCGTCGTGACGATCGCGGGCGGGCGCGCGGTGCTGCTGTGGGAGGACGAGCGGAACGGCAGGACGCGGATCTACGGCGCGCTCGCGCGGGACGACGGGAGCTTCGGCGAGGCGCGGGTGCGCGTGCGGACCGACGGCGAGGTGCGGGCGCTGCGCGCGGTCACGCTCGGCGAGAGCGTCCACCTCGTGTGGCAAGAGGCCGAGGGGGCAACTTGGATTGCGAAATACGCGCGGAGCGAGGACGGTGGGCGTTCCTTCGGCGCGCCGACCGCGATCGCGGGAGGCCCCGAGGGAGCTGCGTACGTGCCGGACGTCGCGGTCGACGCCGACGGAACCGTGTGGGCCGCGTGGATCGAGCTCGTCGGCGGCGCGGGGCGCGTACGCGTCGCGTCCCGGGGGCCGTCCGACGCGGGGTTCGGGGCCGCGATCGACCTCGAGCCGCCGCCCGCGGCGTACCGGACCCGCGAGAACCGGTGGGCGCCCTCGATCGCCGTCGAGGCCGGCCGCGTCGCGGTCGCGTGGGCGAGCTTCGAGACGTTCGCGTGGGACCTCCGCGGCGCGTTCGGCGGCGCCGCGGGGTTCGGCGCGCCGGTGCGCCTCGACGACGCGAGCGTCCCGTTCGAGACGATCCACTCCGACCCCCGCGTCGCGTGGGTCGACGGCGCGGTCCTCGTCGCGTGGACGGATCTCCGGGTCCGGCGTCCCGACCACGACGTCCGCGCGCGCCGCATCGACCCCGACGACGTCGCCGGCTCTCCCCCGAGCGTCTCGCTCGCCTCGACGGACGCCGCGGCCCGCCCGCAGTGGCGCCCCGCGGTCGCGGCGCGCGGCGCCGACGTCGCCATCGCGTGGCAAGACTTTCGCACATCACACAACGAATTGCGGATCGCCCGGAGCACGGACGGCGGCCGCACGTTCGGCGCGGACGAGCTCCTCGCGCCGGGCGGCGACCGGTACTACCCGACCGCCGCCGTGTCCGACGCGCAGATGTGGATCGCGTACGAGACCGTCGACCGCGGCCCGCGCCGCGTGGACGCGCTCCGCCTCCCGTGAAGTCAACTGTCAACATCGCGTCCCCTACCGATCAGGGACTGGGGACGCGATGTTGACAGTTGACAAAGTCAGGGGTCAGCGGGCCCAGGCGGGGCGCTCGACGGGCTGGCCGAGGAGCTCGAGGGAGGCCACGATGACCTCCGCGCGGCCGGGCCGACACGCAGTCGGCGCGCGCCGCGACGCCGTGGCGGGGCCGCACCACCGCAAGGTGTCTTGCAGCGTCGGCTGGAGGGCGGGAACGGCGCGCGCGCGCTCGACGAACTCGCCCAGCAGCGTCAGCGCCTCGCGGAGCTGCTCGGCCGTCCCGTCCCGGTGCTCGTGGTAGAGGACCGCGAGGTCGAACCACGCCTCGGGCCGCGCGTCGTCGAGCGCGACCGCCGCGCGGTACGAGCGCTCCGCGTCCTCGGGCCGCGCGAGGCCGCGCAGCGCGACCCCGAGCCCGACGGTGGCGTCGTAGCTGTCGGGCCGGAGCGCGCGCGCGCGCTCGAACGCTCGCGCCGCGTCGGCGTACGCGCGCTGCGAGAGGGTGATCTGCCCGAAGTTCATCCACGCCTCGTAGAGCGTCGGGTCCAGGGTCACCGCGCGATCGAGCTTGGCGACCGCGGCGGTCGGGTTCCCGCTCGCGAGATCGATGAGCGCCCAGGTGTTGTAGATGGGCGCGTAGCGCTCGTCGATGAGCTGCGCCTGCCGGCACACCATCGCGGCGAGCGAGCGCAGCTCGGGCCGCTCCTCGCTCCACTCGAGGTAGATCCGGGCCATCTGGTCGAGGGCCGGCAGGTAGTCGGCGCGCACCGCGAGGGCGCGGCGCAGGTTCTCGATCGCCTCGCGCCGCTCGGTGGGCGTGCGCGCCTGGAGCACCGCGAGGTTCACGTACCCGGACGCGCAGCGCGCGTCCTCGCGGACCGCAGCCTCGAAGGCCTCGCGCGCGGGCCCGGCGCGGCCCGCGTCGAGCTCCATCAAACCGATCGCGACGCGCGCCTCGCAGAGGCTCGCCTCGAGCTCGAGCGCCCGCGAGAAGAGCTGGCGCGCGCCCTCGGCGTTGCCGCAGCGCTCCGCGACGAGCCCGCTCATGTAGACCGCGCGCGCGCGCTGCCCCGACGCGCTCACGCGCTCGAACGCGGCGAGCGACTCGCGGCACGCGTCACCGTCCCACACGCCCGCGGCGTCGTGGCGCGCGAACACCGCGGCCGCCTCCTCCCACCGCTCGACCTCCGCCGCGTCGGGCGGCGCCTCCGGCGGAGGGGTCGGCGGCGGCGTCACCGCGTCGATCCCGTGCGCACACCCCGACACCCACGCGCACGCGATGACCGCGCGCGCGAGCCCACGGCCCGCGTTCGACATGCGGCCTTGGAGGGCGGGCCGAGGTGGTCCTTGGGTGGAATCTGCGCCGGGCGGTCGCGCGCGCCTACTGTCGCAAGAGGAGTTGACGCACGCTCGCGGTGTTCACGGCGCGCCCGCTCACCCCGCGGTCGACGATCCAGTCGCTCGGCGGCGCGGCGCCGGGGCCGAACAGGAGGTTCAGCGGCGCGCTCGGTGCGCTGAAGCCTTGCGGGTTCCGGCCGGTCGCGGCGCGCGCCTGGCAGTCCGAGTAGCAGTAGAGCGCCTGACCGGCCTCGCCGCCCGGCAGCCCGCTCGGGGGCTCGCACGCCGCGGCCGAGCGCGTGCCCTGGTGCGCCTGGACGCGGACGAACAAGTCCACGCGGCGCGCGTCACGGCACTGGCCGCGGCCGTCCTCTCCGCTCTCTCGCGCCGAGGTCGGGCAGCTCTGGCCCGCGTGCGCGCGCCGCCAGCTCGTGAGCCAGTCGGAGCCCGCCCCGATGGGCGCGAGCTCGTACGTGCCGCCGATCGAGCGCGACATCCCACGCCGCAGCTCGCGCCCCGCGAACGCGGCGCGGCACCACGAGAGCCGCCGGTTCCAGAGCCCCGCGCGATCCTCGTCGGACGGCCGCTCCCCGGGCGCCGGCGCGGTCCACTGCTGCGCGCTCCCGAGCACGAGCTCGCGCTGGAGCGTGGTGCACGGCTCCGCGATGAACTCGCTCTCGACGCCGAGCCGCTGCTCGTCGACGGAGCCGATCGACACGATCTCCACCCCCGCCACGTGCTCGCTCATCGAGCGCGCGAGGAGGTGCTCGGCGAGGATCTGCCCGATGCACTCGAACGCGGTCGCCGCGCGCCCGTCGAGGCACGTCACCGGCCGATCCGGCGGCGCCAGGTAGTGCCCCGAGCGGAAGGTCGCGTCCGACCCACAGAACACGTGCCAGACGAGCGGGTCGTCGTCGACGATGCGGATCGAGCACAGATCCACGAGCGCCTCCGCGACCTCGTCGACCGCGCGGAACGCCGCGCTCACCGCGCTCGGGCTGAGCCGCTCGAGGCACTGCTGCTCCGCGCGCCGGATCGCGGGGATGTCGCCGCCGTCGGTGGCGCCCCAGCGCGTCGGGCTGAGCCGCGCCGCGGTGCGAGGCTGCGGCGCCGGGTACGGCGCGCGGCACGCCGTCGCCGAGAGCACCGCGAGGAGGACGAGCGCCGCGCGCATCAGCGCCCTCCCGCCAGGTCGAACAGCGTCGCGAGGTTCAGCGCGACGTAGAAGCTCACGATCGGGTCCTCGATGGTGCTCGTGTCGGCGGCGCCGTGGAGCATCCCGCCGACGCTGAGGATCCGCGGCAGGTAGTCGGGGACGCCGAAGCTGAGCGCCCACGACAGCGAGCCGCCGATCCGCGAGGGCTCGGCCGGATACATCTGCTGCGGGAACGCGACGCCCATCGTGAGGTTCAGCCCGATCTCGAGCGCGATGAAGCGGATGCCCGGGCTCATGCGGAACCACGCGAGCGGGAGCATCACGCCCATCGCGATCGGATCGTTCGCGTAGAACACGATCTGCGTGTCGCCGAGGAGCCCGAGCTCGAGCCCGAGGAAGTCGGCGACCGTCTCGGCGAAGAGCGCGCGGCTCGGCCGCGAGCGGAACTGCGCGCGCGCGAGGCACGCGGGCTCCTGATCCGCGCCGCGCGACGCGATCAGGAACACGTTGAAGGTCGCGTCCGCGAGGAGCGACTCGGGATCGAGGGGCGGCTGCTGCACGAGCTCCTCGAGGGGGACCTCGGGGCAGCGATCCTCGCGCGCGATCCACGCCATCACCGCGGGCGGCGGCGAGCCGCCGAATTGCCCTCGCACCCCGGAGAGCACGGGCACCTCGCTGCCGAAGGACTGCCCGCCGTGCATCCGCTCCAGCGCCGCGCGCACCGGCGCCGAGGTCGAGAGCCGGAACACGAGCTCGTTGCGCGGCTCGACGTACGCGAACGTGTCGTGCTCGTCGCGCGGGATCGCGCGCCACGGGCACACGAGCCCCTCGGACGCCGCGCACGCCATCGCCTCGTCGCTCGCGCCCGCGTAGAGCCCGACCGGGTGCCACTCGTGCGCGGGATCGAGGACCGGCAGCCGCACGCGCGCGATCGACTGGGGCGAGCCGCAGCCCTCCCCGCCGCTCTGCCGGATCTCGAGGAGCCCCGCGTGGAGCACGTACTCCCCGTCGGTGCCCTCGACCGGGACGAGCGGCGCCCCGTCGATCAGCACGCAGAGCCCGTGGCCCTCGAGCGTCACGCGATCGCCCGCCACCGCGACGCGGGCCGGCGGCGCGTCGGTCGCGCCCGGCTCGGGAAGACGGAAGCAGTCGCCCTCGTCGGGGAGCTCCTGGCGCGGCGCGTCCGCGCGCATGCGCTGCGGTGCATGACGCAAGCAGAGCTGCGCGGGAACGTCCCCCTGGCTCGAGGCGGTCTGCGCGAGGATCGCGAGCCCGCCGAGCGACGCGCAGGCGCTCCCCTCGGGGACCATCGCGCCGACGGTGGCGACGTGCGCCTGGTGGTAGCTCGGCGTCAGGCACACCGCGAGGCCTTCGAACACCTCGCGCCAGTCCTCGTTCGTCGGCACGAGCACGTCGCCCGTCTCGCCGTAGATCGCGCGCATCGAGTCGCGCACCGCGGAGTCGGGCAGGCGCACGCTCGGCGCGTCGCCCCCCTCGAGCTCCACGTTGCCGATCACCACGGGCCGCTCCGTCTGGCCCGCGCGCGCGAGCCACAGCACCCCCGCGTCCGCCGCGGTGCGGAGCTCGGGCCAGAGCATCTCCTGCGTGTGCACGTGATCGGTCGGCGCGAAGAGCAGCCCCGGCCCGCCCGGGGCCCACTGCGCCGCGAAGAGCGGGGGCGCCTCGGCGCCCTCGGGGCCCACGCGGCGCAGGTGGTTCTGGAGCGGCGTCACCACGCGCTGCGTGCGGAACACGCCGACGCGCAGCCCGACCGCGCCGCCGGGGCGCGCGGCGTAGATGCTCCAGTCGCCTTGCGGGAGCTCGAGCGCGGCGGAGCCCCTCGCGAGCACGTGCGCGGGCGGGGTCCCGTGGAGGAGCGCCCCGCCGATCCCGCTCGCCACGCGGAGCTCGAGGAGCGCCGCGTCGCACTGCGCCGGGCTCTCGCGCAGGATGCGGATCCCGCCCGAGCCCGCCTCGGGCACGACGCGGAAGCCGAGCTGCTCCTCGACGAGGTAGTGCGCGCAGTAGCGCAGCATCAAGGTGTGTTGCTCCCCCGGGGCGGCGCGGCGGCGGCCGTACACGAGGCGCGGATCGCCGCTCGGCGCGGCGCCGGCGGTCGCGAGCTCGCGATGGATCTCGAGGAAGTCCACGTCACGGCCGACCAGCCCGCCGGGCGCGCGATACGGCCCCGCGGTCGTGAGCGCGTACTCGCACCCCGCCGAGAGGCGCACCGTGTCGTGCAGCCCGACGAGCCGCTGCGCGGGCGCGGCCCCGCCCGCGGAGGGGGCGAAGCAGGCGTCCTGCGCGGCGGCGGGAGAGGTCGTCGCGAGCGCCAGCAGAGCGGCGATCGACGGCGAGGCGATGAGGGTTCGCGTGCGCATGGGCGGCCTATCTTCGCGCGCTCGCCCGAGCGCGCAACCCTGCCGCGCCCGGCGAGCTGGGATATCCTGGCCGCGGGACGCATGTTCGATCGCCCGGGCCAGCGCGTCGCGTTCTTCGAGCACGACCCCGAGGAGGGCCAGCCCCCCCACCGCGTGCCGATGAGCACCTACCCGTTCCGGATCGGACGGAGCGCGGAGGCCGAGCTCACGATCCACTCGCGCCGCATCTCGGGGCTCCACGCGGAGGTGGTGCGCGTGCCGAGCGGCCACGTGATCCGCGATCTCGGCTCGACGAACGGGACCTTCGTCAACGGGAAGAAGGTCCACGAGGCGTGGCTCCGCGAGGGCGACGTCGTCCACATCGCGCACAAGGAGCTGCGCTTCGGGATCGCCGAGGTCCTCGACGACACGCACGAGCCGACCCTCGCGCAGCACAGCGACCAGCAACGTCTCTTGCGCGAGACGAACGACCTCATGCGGATCCTCGAGCTCCGCGCGGTCGCCGCGGTGTTCCAGCCGATCGTGCGCCTCGCGGGCGGGGACGTGATCGGCTTCGAGACGCTCGGGCGCGTGTCGCTGCCGGGCCTCGACTACGGCGTGGGCGACGTCCTGCGCATCGCCAACGAGCGCGGCGAGGCGCCGCGCCTGTGCAGGCTCTTCCGCGACGTCGCGGTCGAGCGGTTCCTGTCGGTGCGCGAGCCCCGCGCGATCTTCTTCAACCTCCACCCGCGGGAGATGGAGGACGAGGCGGCGCTCGCGCTCGCGCTCGCGCAGATGGCGCGCGTCGTCGACGCGGGGCACCGCCCCGTGCTCGAGGTGCACGAGTCGGCGGTCACGGATGGCGCCGCGATGGGCCGGCTCCGCGCGCTCCTCACCGAGCGCTCGATCCAGCTCGCCTACGACGACTTCGGCGCGGGCCAGTCGCGCCTCCTGGAGCTCGTCGAGGTGCCGCCCGAGTACCTGAAGCTCGACATCACGCTCGTCCGGGAGATCGATCGCTCGACGCGCCGACAAGATCTCGTGCGCGCGCTCGTCGCCGTCCTCGCGGACCAGGGCATCGAGGTGCTGGCCGAGGGCATCGAGCGCCCGGAGGAGGCCGACGTCTGCCGTCAGCTCGGCTGCCACCTCGGCCAGGGCTACCACCTCGGCCGCCCCGGCCCCCTCGAGTGAACGAAGACTCAATGGGTGTCGATGAATCGGTCCGGTGACCGGGACCGGAGCCCGGGACCGGGATCGGAGCCCGGGACCGGGACCGGGCCGGGATCGACGGGAGACCGCAGCTCGAGCACGGTCTTTGGGGTGGGGGCGGGGCGCCCCCCCCGGGCTCTCGCCGGATGGGCTCGCGCCGGCGCGCCGAGACACGCAGGGGCTCGGGGCGTGCGAAGCGAGACCGCGCAGCGGGCTCGCGGAGCCGCCGTAGAAGACCCGCGCAGCGGGGCTTCGGAGGCGCACCTCACTCCGTCCGCGATCCATCGCCGACGCGATTGTCGACGGTCCTTCGGATCCGCCGCCCACCGGCGCTTCGCGCCGGCCCGCCGAGCATGAAACGGGTTGCGGTGAGGTGAAGGTGTCTCGGCGCATGGAGGTCGGTTCGTTCTTGGTGTTGACGAGCCCGTAGCCCCCGAATGTGGCACGGGCGGCGACGCCCTGGACTGCGCTGATCTCGGAGCGTTCCGACAGGTTTCATATCAGGAAGGGGACCGTCGTCGTGACGCCGGCGCCCCAGAACTGGCTCGCGCCGGTGCTCGTCGTCACGACCTCCGCGGCGCCCGTCGTGCGGTCGATCCGGAGGAGCTCGCCCGAGTTCGTGAACCCGAACACGTCGCGCCCCCAGTAGCCGAGCCCGAACACCTCGCGGAAGTCCTCCGAGCCGCTGCGCACCGGGCCGATCATCGTCACGGTGCTCGAGCCGTCGCGCGCGAAGAGGATCCGCGCGAGCACGTCGCCCGGGAAGTCCGAGCGGCGCAGCGTCGCGAAGGTGCCGAGCCCGTCGATGCTCACGATGTCCCCGCTCGACGACCAGCCGTCCGGGTAGTTGCCGAGGAGCTCGGTGCTCGCGTCGGCGCGATCGACCGAGTACACGGCGCCGGCGTTCGTCGCGCCGACGAGCAGCTCCGTCCCGTCCGGGCTCTCGCTCTCGGTGAGGAAGCTGAGCGCGAAGAGCTGATCGCCGCCCAGCCCGAAGTCGCCGACGTGGGTGACGACCGCGGTCTCGGGATCCACCGCGAAGAGCGCCTCTTCCGTCGACGTGAACACCGCGCCCTCGGAGTCGACCGCGAGGTCGAGCATGAACTCCGCGGGCGTCCCGTCGGCGAAGCGGAACGCGCCGATCTCCGTCACCGTGTTCGTGTACGCCGAGAAGGTGTAGAGCGTGTCGCGCGAGTGCGCGTAGATCAGCACGTCCGCGAGGCCGCCTCCGTCGGGGAGCGCCGCGTCGCGCCCGGGGCCCGAGTCCCACCCCGCGTCGGGCAGGCCGGAGCCGCCGTCGCCGGGCAGGATGGCGGCGTCGATCAGGGGCGTGCGCGTGCCGCAGCCGGCGAGCGCGAGGACGAGACAAGCGAGGGTGAAGCGGGCGTACATCGGGGCCCTTGATAGCTCGTCCCGCGCGCCCCCGCGAGCCGACGGCGCTCACCGGGCCGCCGCGCCGCCGATCCGGCGGCCCGACAGGCTCGCGATCGCGCGCCCGCGGCCCGTGTCGGGATCGACGTCGAGGAGCTGCCCGTCGCAGGTGAAGCCGTAGAGCGTGTCGCCGAACGGCGCGAGGCCCCACACGCAAGCCGCGCCGATGTTCCCCACCTCGAAGGGCGTCGCTCCATCGGCCGGGACCTCGAACAGGAAGTCCGGCCGCGACGTCACGGAGCCCGGCCGATCCGTCGTCGCGACCAGCATGCGGCCACGCACGAACGCGATGTCTCCGCTCGCCCCGAACCCCGGCGGGAAGCGCGCGAGCGTGATCGCCGCGAGCGAGTCGGGATCGATCGCGAACACCCACTCCGTCCCCGCCACGACGAGGTCGAGGTCGGGCGTCACGTCGAGCGCGACCGAGCGCTCGGGCAGGCTCACGAGGAACTCCGCGGTCCCGTCGTCCTCGTCGAGCAGGAACAGGGAGTCGGTGCTGATCCCGAAGAGCCGCCCGTCCGGGTGCAGCGTGAGGTCGGTGAGCGCGATCTCCGAGCGCGCGAGCCTCCGCAGCGCGCCGCTCGGGAGGTCCACCTCCCAGAGGAACCCGTCGTCGTCGTGTACGATCGCGCGCGCCACGCACCCGAGCACGGGATCGCACCGGTGGCTCAGCGGGCAGCGCTCGCGCACCGGCGTGACGACGCACATGCGCGCGGCCTCGTCGCACGAGGTGTCGGTGCAGTCGATCGCGTCGTCGCACACGCCCTCCTCGAGCACGCAGCCCGCGTCGGGATCGCAGCGCCCCGGGCCCGTACAGAACAGCGCGTCGGTGCACCGATCGTGGCGCGGCGTGCGCGCGCAGGCGCGCCGCTCGCAGCGCTCCTCGGTGCAGTCGATCCCATCGGTGCAGTCCTCGTCGCGCAGGCACTCGGGCCGGGACGCGTCGAGCGCGGCCTCGCGATCGAGGTCCGCGAGATCCGTCCGCGCGCCGCAGCCGGCCGCGGCGATCACGACGGCGATCCAGCACGTGCGCACGGCCCCGGGCATGACCCAGTGCCGCGCCGTGAGCGAGCCGCGCCCGCAGTACATGACGCCCGCCGGGCACGAGGCCCTCGTGAACGAGCTCGCCGCGCTCGGACGCGAGCGCGAGCGCGTGGTGCGCGGCGTCGCCGACGCGGCGGCCGAGGGCGATCGCTCCGAGAACGCCGAGTACATCTACGGCAAGAAGCGCCTGCGCGAGATCGACAAGAAGATGCGCTTCCTCGGCAAGGCGATCGACGCGGCGATCGTCGTCGATCCGCGCCAGGACCGCGGCGAGCGCGTGTTCTTCGGCGCGACCGTGGTGCTCGAGGACGACGACGGAAGCGTCGTGACCTACCAGCTCGTCGGCGAGCACGAGACCGACGCGGCCCGCGGGAGGATCAGCTACCGATCGCCGGTGGGAAGCGCCCTGCTCAAGCGCACCCTCGACGAGGAGGTCGTGGTGAAGACCCCGCGGGGCGAGCGCGTGCTGACCATCGTCGAGATCCGCTACGAGTGATCAGTCCGCGCGGCCGTCGAGGCAGAGGAGGTACGCGACGAGGTCGTCGAGCTCTTCCGCGCCGAGGCCGCTCGTGGTCCCGTGGCGATCGTCGGCGTTCCGCGTCGTCAATACGTCTTGCAGCGTCGCGGCGCTCCCGTCGTGGAGGTACGGCGCGCTCTCCCACAGCCCGTGCAGCGTCGGCGTGTCGATCCCCGCGAGGGCGCCGCCGAGGCGCTGCCCCGAGCCCGGCCCGAGCGTGCCGACGTCGTGGAGCCGCGGCGTACCCGGCGCGTCGAAGCCGCTGTCGGTGAGCGCCGCGCCCGCGTGGCACGTCGCGCACCCCGCCGCCTCGAAGACGGCGCGACCGCGCACCGCCGCGGGCGTGAGCGCTCCGTCGGCGGCACGGAACGGGCTCGGCAGGTGCCGGTCGAGCGAGGTGACGTAGGCCGCGAGCGCGTCGAGATCCGCGCTCACCCCCGCCTTCGAATCGCCCAGCGTCTGGTCGCGCGTCCCGGTGTGGAAGTCCGCGTCGCTCATGAGCCCCGTCCCCCCGAACGGCCCGCGCATGTCGTGCTCGAAGTCCTGCACCTCGTCGAAGTTCGCGCTCCAGTGGAGCGGCCCGTGCCCGACGCCGGCGCGGCCGAGCAGATCGATCGTGTTGCGGAGCCCCTCGCCGCGATCCGTGAAGTCCCACGTACGACCGTCCGCGCGCCCCTCGAGGTGGCAGTGCGCGCAGGTGATGTACGCATCGAACGAGATCCGAGGGTCGGCCGCGTCGTTGAAGAGGATCTTCCCGCGCAAGACGTCTTCCGCGAGCGGCTCCGCGGAGGGGATCGTCGCGCGCGCGACCTCGCGCGGGATCGCGCCCGGGTCGGACACGTCGTACGCGACGAGCTCGCGCGAGAGGTACGCGTCGACGAAGAGCCACCGATCGTCCGGGCCGAGCGCGAGGCCCTGCGGCGCGTGGCCCACCTCGAGGATCGTCCCCGCGTGCGCACCGCTGAGCGCGTCGATCCGCTCGACCGCGCGGTTCCCGCGCATCGCGACGAAGAGGAAGTCGCCGCGGCTCGAGAACACCGCCGCCGACGCGAGCCCGCGATCGTCGAAGAGCTTCCGGCGCGCGAAGTCCTCGGTGCCCGTCGTCGGATCGAGGTACGAGACCGCCGCGCGCACCGTCGACTGGAACGTGAGCCGGCGCGGGCTGCGGAAGAGGCCCTCGCCGATCGCCGCCTGCGTCGACGGCACCGCGGCGAGCCGCCCGGTCGGCGCGATCGCGACCTGATCGAGGTAGCTCGGCACGCCGCCGCTCTCCGTGTCGGAGGCCATCTGCGGATCGAAGGCGAGCCCCCACGCCTCGCGCGACGACCCGTCGGCCGCCAGCGCGACGAGCTGGCCCGCGTCGT
>JAYRVK010000995.1:0-5985 GCA_041918555.1 Sandaracinaceae bacterium | reverse complement strand
TTATCGACACCCTCTGAGTCACCCCCACACGACGTTGCGCATCGACAGCGACCCCCCGTCGAACCCCGTCGTCGGGAAGCGCACCGCGTCGTCGCGATCCGTCGCACCGAGCGCATAGAGCATCGGGAGCCAGTGATCGGGCGTCGGGTGCGACCTGCGGCCGTCGTCGGTCCCGGGGTACACGTCGAGGATCGCGCGGCTGTCGTGCTGCAAGAGAGCTTGCGCGACGCGCGCGTCGAAGCGCTGGGCCCACTCGGGCGTCGTCGAGTCGCCGCTCCGCATGCGGCCCAAGGCGTCGCGGAGGTTGTGCGTGACGTTGCCGCTCCCGAGGACGAGCACGCCCTCGTGCCGCAGCTCGCGCAGCGAGCGCGCGAGCTCGAGGTGCTGCGCCGGCGCGAGGCGCTGGTCGATGCTGAGCTGGACCACCGGGACGTCGGCCTCGGGGTACATCCACTTCAGCACCGTCCAGGTGCCGTGATCGAGGCCCCAGTCGCTCGAGAGCTCGGCCTCGTGCGCGGCCAGCGACGTGCGCACGCGCGCGGCGAGATCGGGGCGGCCCGGCGCGGGGTACTGCATCTCGTGGAGCGCGCGCGGGAAGCCGCCGAAGTCGTGGATCGTGCGCGGGCGCGCGTCGCTCGTGAGGAAGGTCCCGTCGAGGTACCAGTGCGCGCTCACCGCGAGGATCGCCGTCGGGCGCGGCACCATCGCGGCGATCGCGGCGAAGCCGCGGCTCCACGGGTTGTCCGTGAGGACGTTCATGGGGGAGCCGTGGCCGACGAAGACCACGGGCATGCGGGGCGAAGGGTTCGGGGTCACGCGGGCCTCCCTCGGGCGAGCTCCACTCTCACACGCGATCGGGACGAGCGGTCCTCGCCGACTACGGGTCGGCGGGGACGTTCGGGCGAGCTCCACTCTCACACGCGATCGGGACGAGCGCCGCCGCGCCGGCGGCGAGGGTGCGCAACAGCTCGCGGCGGCTCGTCCTCATCGGGCTCAGGCCGCCTGCTCGCGCGCGGCGGCGATCGCCTGGACCTCGAGCTCCACGTCGATGCGCTCACCCACGAGGACGCCGCCCGCCTCGAGGACCTGGTTCCAGGTGAGGCCGAAGTCGCGGCGGTCGAGCGAGGTGCGCGCGCTGAACGCGACGCGGCGGTTGCCCCAGGGGTCGATCGCCTCGCCGCCGTGCTCGACCTCGAGGACGACGGGCCGCGTGGCGTCGCGGATCGTGAGCTCGCCGTGCAAGCGCGAGCGGCCCTTGCCCACGGGCTCGATGCGCGTGGCCTCGAAGCGGAGCGCGGGGAAGCGCTCGACGTCGAAGAAGTCCGCGGAGCGGAGGTGGGCGTCGCGATCCGCCACGCCGGTGCCGATGCTCGTGGCGTCGATCTCCACCGCGACGCGCGCACGGGTCGGGTCGCCCGCGTCGAGCTCGAGCGTGCCGCGCCAGGCGTCGAAGCGGCCGCGGACCTTCGCGAAGACCATGTGGCGCACCGAGAACTCTATGCTGGAGTGGGTCGGGTCGAGGGTCCAGAGGTGGGTCGTGTCGCTCATGTTCGCTCTCCTGTTCGTTCGGGTTGGAGTGAACCTGGCACCGTTCCGCCATTGAGATTAGTGAGCTCGATCTGGAAAGACCGTTCCACCCGTGCGAACAATGAGGTCACCGATGGACCTCAACGAGCTGTTCGTGTTCACACGGGTGGTGCAGGCGGGGAGCTTCGTCGCGGCGGCGCGCGCGCTCGGGATGCCCAAGTCGACGGTGAGCCGGAAGGTGTCCGCGCTCGAGGCCCGCCTCGGCGCGCGGCTCCTCCACCGGACGACGCGGACGCTGAGCCTGACCGACGTGGGGCGGACCTACTACGAGCACGCGGCCCGTGCGATCGCGGAGGTCGAGGAGGCGGAGGCCGCGGTGACGAGCCTCGAAGAGGCGCCGCGCGGGCTCTTGCGCGTCACCACGCCGCTCAACTTCGAGTTCCTCGCGCCGATCGTGAGCGCGTTCCTCGAGCGGCACCCCGAGGTGCGCCTCGAGCTCGTCGGCGCGGATCGCGTGGTGGATCTGGTGCAGGAGGGCTTCGACGTGGCGGTGCGTGCCGGCGCGCTCGCGGACTCGTCGCTCGTCGCGCGCAGCCTCGGCGCGCTCCAGAATTTCCTGGTCGCGAGCGCCTCCTTCGTGGATCGGCACGGGGCGCCCGAGGCGCCCGCGGACCTCGCGCGCTTCGAGTGCGTCTCGTTCGGCGCCGGCCCGGATCGCGGGAGCTGGCGGCTCGTCCGCGACGGGCGCGAAGAGACCGTGACGGTCGGCGGGCGGCTCGTCGTGAACGACTTCGAGTTCCTCGAGGACGCGGTCCGCGCGGGGCTCGGGATCGCGATGCTCCCGGTGTTCCGGATCGCCGTCGACCTCAAGGCGAAGCGGCTCGTGCGGATCCTCCCGGCGTGGTGCTCGCCGGCGATGCCGCTCTGGGCGGTCTACCCGAGCGCGCGGCACCTCTCGCCGAAGGTGAAGGCGTTCGTCGAGCACGTGCGCGAGCACATGACGCCGCCCCCGTGGGAGCGCTGACCCGTGGGGCGGACGCTTCGAAATGCCGAAGCGCCGACCCCGATGCCGAGGACGGCGCTGCGAAGGAAGATCGCCGAGGGCTACAGGGCCGCGACGTGCTGGGTGAGGCGGCTGATGTACCGCGACCCGGCGCGACGGTGGTAGATGCCCTTGGCGACGGCGCGGTCGATGAGCCGGACCGCCTTGTCGAGGGCGGCCTCGGCCGTCGCCTTGTCGCGCGCGTCGATGGCGGCGCGGACGCGCTTGACCTGGCTGCGGACCGTCGTGCGGATGTGCCGGTTGCGGGCGGTCCGCTTCGCCGTCTGGCGGATGCGCTTCTTGGACGATGCGTGATTGGCCACGGGATGAAAGCTCCAGAAACCCCACGATTCGGGGAGCGGACTAGTAGCCGGGGGCCCCCCCGTTGTCAAGGCAACGCTTTGTTGGTGCGGGACCCATCGAGCCGGATACTGGGCCCGTGAGCGCCGCGGACGAGGGCGGGGGCACGCTCGCTCGCCGGGCGGGCATCGTGGGCGCGGGCACCCTGGCCTCCCGGGTCCTCGGGTTCGCACGCGACGCCGTGATCGCGGCCGTGTTCCCGACCGCCGCGACCGACCTGTTCTTCCTCGTCTTCACGATCCCCAACGCGCTCCGGACCCTGCTCGGCGAGGGCGCGGTCAGCGCGGCCGTGGTCCCCGTGTTCGCGGAGATCCGCGCGACCGAGGGGGACGAGCCCGCGCGGGTGTACTTCGCGAAGGTCCGCGGCGCGCTGCTCGTGGCGCTCCTCGTGGTCAGCGCGGCGGGCGTCGCCGCGGCGCCGCTCCTCGCGGGCCTCTACGCGACCGGGTACGTCGGCGACGCCGCGCGGTTCGAGCAGACGGTGCTCCTCACGCGGGTCGTGTTCCCGTACCTCTTCTTCGTCGGGCTCGCCGCCCTCGGGATGGGCGGGCTCAACGCGATGCGCCGCTTCGCCGTGCCCGCGTTCACGCCCTCGTTGCTGAACGTGGCGCTCATCGCCGCGGCGTTCCTGCTCGTGGAGCCCGCCGTCGCGCTCGGCCTCCCGCGGGTCGGCGCGCTCGCGCTGGGGGCGCTCCTCGGAGGCGCGCTCCAGTGGATCGCGCAGTGGCCCGCGGAGCGCGCGGTCGGGCTCCTGCGCCGGCCCTCGCTCGATCTCTCGCACCCCGGGGTGAGGAAGACGCTCGCGCTCATGGTACCGATGCTCGCCGGCTTCGGCGTCTATCAGCTGAACACGATGATCGGGCGCAGCTTCCTGACCTTCCTCCCCGAGGGCTCGCAGAGCTACGTCTACTACGGTCAGCGGCTCGTCGAGATCCCGCAGGGGATGTTCGCGCTGGCGATCGCCGGCGCGTCGCTCCCGACGCTCTCGGAGCTGCGTGCCGCCGGCGATCCCGCGCGGCTGCGCACGTTCTTCGAGGGCGCGCTGCGGCTGAACCTCTACGTCGCGATCCCGGCGACCGTCGGGCTCGTGGTGCTGGCGGAGCCGATCGTGGCCGTCGCGTTCGGGCGCGGCGAGTTCAGCCGGGCCGAGGTGCTCGCGACGGCGGACTCGCTGCGCTGGCAGGCCGCGGGCGTCTGGGCGATCGCGTCGGTGCGCGCGGTGCTCCCGATGTTCCTCGCGTACCACGACACCAAGGGCCCGGTGATCGCGAGCGCGATGAACCTCGCGATCTTCGCGCCCGCCGCGTGGTTCCTGATGCAGGCCTTCGATCACGTGGGCGTCGCGATGGCGCTGAGCCTCGCGGGGGTCGCGCAGCTCCTGACGCTGCTCGCGCTCTTGCGCCGCAAGGTCGGCCGGCTCGGGCTGACGGCGGTGACGGCGAGCGCGCTGCGATCGTCGGCGGCCTCGGCGATGATGGGCCTCGGCGCGTGGGGCGTCACCCGGCTCGGCGCATGGGAGCGCGGCGGGAACGACCCCATGAACCTCGGCGTGCTCACCGCCGCGTGCGTCGCGGCGGCCCTGCTGTACTTCGGCGCGACCTGGGCCCTCCGATCGCCGGAGCTCCGCGACATCCTCGACGGCCTGCGCCGCCGCAGGCGCTGAGCCTCACCCCAGCGCGGCGACGCGCTGGATGCGGCGCCAGAGCTCCTCGACGCCGTCGCCCTCGACGGCGGAGAAGCCGATCACGGGGCGGCCGAACGCAGCGCGGAGCTTGTCCAGCGCGGGCTTTCGCTGGCTGTTCGGGAGCTTGTCGAGCTTGGTCGCGACCGGGATCACCTCGACGCCGTGCTGGTCGAGGAAGGCGACGAGCTCGAGGTCGTCCTCCTCGGGGCCGCGGCGCACGTCGACGATCGCGACCACCGCGCGCAGCCCCGCGCGCTCGGTGAGGAAGCCCTCGACCATCGGGCCCCACCCGCGGCGCTCGCTCTTGCTGCGCTTCGCGTAGCCGAAGCCGGGGAGGTCCACGAGATCGAGGAAACCTTCTTGCCCCTCGGCGACGCGCAGGCGCGCCCGGAAGATCGAGAGGCCACGCGTGCAGCCCGGCGTGGAGCTCGTGCGGACGAGCTTCTTGCGGCCGACGAGCCGGTTGATGAGGCTCGACTTCCCGACGTTGGAGCGACCCGCGAACGCCACCTCGGCGAACGCAGGCGCCGGGAGCGCAGCGTGGGTCGTGGCGGTGGCCACGTAGTGAGCGTCGAGGACGTGCATGGAGAGAGCTCCCTAGGGGGCCGAGTAGCGGTTCGCGCCGTCGCCGTGCAGGTAGGCGCGGATGGTGGCCGGGACGCGCAGGACCCAGTCGTGGATCTGTCCGCGCAGCACGCCGCCGAGCACGCCTCCGCCCGGATCGACCATCGCACCGTAGCTCACCAGCGTCCGATCGGCCGAGTGCTCGTAGGGCTGCACGCGGATGAAGCCCCAGGCCGCTCGCAGGTCGCTCGGGCGCTGCCGATCGAGGCGGAACGCGACGTCGTGCCGCGCGTCGTCGAAGGCGAGGTGCAAGTGGTATTGCGCGCTCACGAAGCCGACACGGTGGCGGATGCGCATCACGCGCTGGTCCTCGCGCCGCGTGACGAGCCGCGCCTCCTCGGTGGACGGGAGCATCCGATCGTAGGCGCCGTGGTCGTGGAGCGCGCGCCACGTGTCCTCCACGGGCCGATCGACGACCTGGAACGCGCTCCCGCCGATGAGCCGGAGCTGGCCGCGGCGGCGCGTCGTGCGCCGCGTGACGAGCTCGCCGTTCGCGAGCCGCTGCCGCTCGTCGGCGCTGAAGCCGTCGTCCGCGGGCTCCTCGCGGGGGAGCTGGGCCAGGGCGGTCACCGTCAGGAGCCCGCTCATCACTGCCGCGAACGCGCGCGCGGTCAGCTTCCCCACGCACCTCAGCATGTCATGCCGCGGCGCGCTCCGCACTCGGGCGCTCAGAGGGTGTCGATGAATCGATCGAGGCCAGGCCGGCGCGCAGCGCCGGCTGTCGGCCGAGGGGGTCCCCACGCGGAGC
>JAYRVK010000994.1:0-19016 GCA_041918555.1 Sandaracinaceae bacterium | reverse complement strand
GGTGATCGGGCTCGCGGACCTCGCGCTCAGCTCGTCGGCGCGCTGGCTCCGCCACCCTTCGCAGGCCGAGCCGAGCGCGGCGACCGCCGATCTCCCGTCGAGCCTCGACGTGGATCCCGCCGGCGCGCTGATCGGGCCGCCGCGCGAGGTCCTGCGCGCCGGAGGCCCTCGATGAGGCGTCAGCTCGCCTTGCTCGACTACGCGGCCGGCGCGCTGCGACGACGCGCCGGCAAGAGCGCGGCCCTCACCGTCGGGCTCGCGCTCGTCGTCGCGCTGTTCGGCGCCGCGCTCCTCCTCACCGACGCGCTGCGCAGAGAGTACGAGCTCCTCGCCGACCGGATGCCCGACCTCACGGTGCAGCGCCTCGTCGCGGGAAGGCCGGCGCTGATCCCGGCGAGCGCCGCGGCCGAGCTGCGCGACCTCCCGACCGTACGCTCGGTCGAGCCGCGGGTGTGGGGCTACTACTTCTTCACGGCGATCGAGGCCAACGTGACCATCGTCGGCGCGACCCGCGGCGGGCCCGACCTCGACGTGGCCGTGGCGTCGGGGCGCCTCCCCCGCGAGGGCCGCGAGGTCGCCGTCGGCGCGGGGCTCGCGGACCTCCTCGGGCTGCGCGTCGGGGACCAGCTGAGCTTCCCCCTCGACGGAGAGGTGATCTTCAGCGACGTGGTCGGCACGTTCGACGACGCCTCGGCGATCCGGAGCGCGGACCTCGTGATCGCGCGGCCGGAGCACGCGCGGCGGCTGCTCGCCGTGGAGGAGGGCTTCGCCACCGACCTCGCGATCGACCTCACCACGGAGGACGAGGCGCTGGTCGTGGCCGAGCGCATCGCCGAGCGGCTCCCCGGCGCGCGCGTCCTCGACCGGCGCCTCTTGCGCCGCACCTACGAGCTCACCTTCGACACGCGCGGCGGCCTCCTCGCGCTCCTCCTCGTCCCCGCGCTCGCGGCGTTCCTGCTCCTCGCCTGGGAGCGGCTCAGCGGGCTCGGCGACGCCGAGCGGCGCGAGATCGGAGTGCTCAAGGCGATCGGCTGGAGCACGCACGATGTATTGACGGCACGGATCTTCGAGTCCGCGGTGATCTCGGTCGTCGGCGCCGCGGTCGGGCTCGCGGTCGCGTACGGCTACGTGTTCTGGCTCGGCGCGCCGGGGCTCCTCGACGCGCTCCTCGGGTGGAGCCACCTCCGACCCGCGCTGCGGCTCGCGCCGGCCCTCGATCCGCTCCAGGCGCTCGCCCTGATCGGCGCGGTGGTGATCCCGTTCGTGGCGGTGAGCGTCGTGCCGGCGTGGCGCGCGTCGATGATCGATCCCGACCGGGCGATCCGAGGTGGCGCGTGAGCGCGCTGGCGGTGCGCGGGGTGCGCAAGCGGTACACCGACGGCACGCGCCGCGTCGAGGCGGTCGCCGGCGTCGACCTCGACGTGCCCGAGGGCGTGCTGTGGGTGCTCGTCGGACCGAGCGGCTCCGGCAAGACGACGCTGCTGGGCCTGCTCGGCGCGATGATCGCGCCGAGCGCAGGCGAGGTGACGGTGCTCGGAGAGGACGCGACGCACCTGCGCGACCATCACCGGACCGTGCTCCGGCGCGAGCGCATCGGCTTCGTGTTCCAGGACCTCTCGCTCCTCGACGGGATGAGCGTGCTCGAGAACGTGACGCTCCCGCTCGTCCCCCTCGGCGGCGCGCGGGACGCCGACGTCGCGCGCGCGCGCGCGCTGCTGTCCAGGTTCGGCCTCGAGGCCGAGATCGACGCGCGCGCGGAGCGCCTCAGCGGCGGCCAGCGCCAGCGCGCGGCGATCGCGCGGGCCCTGGTGCGCTCGCCGAAGATCCTGCTGCTCGACGAGCCGACGGCGCACCTCGACTCGGAGAGCGCGCGCGCCGTGGTGGACCTGTTGTGCGAGCTCCGCGACGAGGGGACGACCATCGTGGCCGCGACGCACGACGCGCGCCTCGCCGACGACCCGCGGGTCGACCGCGCGCTCCGGATGGAGGACGGAGCGCTCGTCGAGTAGCGCGCGTCCGTCGCGGCACAGCCTGGCCCCCGACCCGTCGGGGGTACGGCTGCGCTGCGAGGAACGCCTGTTGCAGCAGGTCGCCCGTGTCCCTGGTGCGATCCCGCGCTCGCTCTCGACGGCTCGTGCTCGGGGGGTTCGCCCTGCTGGTGTCGGCGTGGCTCTGGCCCCTGCCGCGGGTGCTGGACACCGAGCTCCTCGAGGCGCCCTACGGCTGGGACGCGAAGCTCAACGCTCACCTCATCGCCGAGGGCCGCGATCGCCTCGTGGCGCTCGAGGATCCCTGGCAGAGCCGGATCTTCCACCCGCACGCCGACGTGCGGACCTGGTCGGAGAACCTCTTCGCGCTGTCGGCCGCCGCGATCGCGCTGCCGCGGCTCTCCCCGATCGGTGTGCACAACCTGCTGCTGCTCCTGGGCTGTGCGCTCGGCGGGCTGGCGACCTGGGAGCTCTTCCGGTGGCGCGGGCGCTCCGTCGGCGCCGCGCTCGTCGGGGCGCTGGTGTTCACCTTCGCCCCGTTCCGGCTGATGCACCTCGGTCGGATCCAGCTCTCGGTCACCGTCGCGATCCCCTTGCTCTTCCTCGCCTTCGAGCGGGCGAGCCGCGACCCGCGCCCGCGGCGCTGGCTCGTCGTGGGCGCGCTCTTCGTGCTGCAGCTCGGTCTCGGCATGTACTACGCCGTGTACCTCGCGCTGTTGCTCGCGACGATGCAAGTCGTCTTGCTCTGTCACGCGCGGGATCGCCTGCGACGGCTGCTGACCCCGCTGCCCGCGGCGCTGATCACCGGGCTCCTCGCGGCGGCGATCACGACGCCCTACGTCGGCGCCCACGAGACCCATGGCTTCGATCGCTCCGAGGGCGAGCTGGAGGCGACCTCGGGCCGCCTCGCCGACCTCGCGGTGGCGAGCGACTCGATGCTGGCGTGGGACGGCCTGCAGGAGGTCCTCGGAGACGCGGGTGCTGCGGCCGGTGCACTACCCCATCGGCGCGTTGCTCGCGGCGCCGGCCCGCGCCGTCGACCGCATCCCGCTGGAGCCCCGCCCCATCTCCGGCATCACCGTGGGCAATTTCGCGGGGAGCTCGACGCGCTGGGGCTCCGTCCACGAGGTCCATCTCGAGGCGTGCACGGATCGCCGGTGACGTGCTAGCGCCGACGCATGGAGCTCGACCCCGCCGCCCTCTCCACCGCGGAGCGCTACAAGCTGCTCGTCGGCGTCGTCACCCCGCGCCCGATCGCGTTCGTCTCGACGCGCGCGCCGGACGGGCGCGACAACCTCGCGCCGTTCTCGTTCTTCAACGCGGCGGGGAGCGCGCCGATGTCGCTCCTGTTCTGCGTGGGCACCCCGTCCGACGGGCGTGACAAGGACACGCTCCGGAACGCGCGGCCGATCGCCGAGGGCGGCCTCGGCTGCTTCGTGGTCAACGCCGCGGTCGAGGCGTACGCGCGCAAGGTCGCGGCCTGCGCGGAGGAGCTCCCGTACGGAGAGAGCGAGCTCGAGCTCGCCGGGCTCACTCCGCTTCCGTCGCGCCGCGTCGCGGCGCCGCGCGTCGCCGAGAGCCCGGTGAGCTTCGAGTGCGAGACGAGCCACGTGCTGCGCCTCGGCGACGCGCCGGGGAGCGGCACGATCGTCATCGGCCGCGTGGTCCACGTCTGGGTGCGCGACGATCTCCTCGACGCGCGCCTGCGCGTCGACGAGGCCAAGCTCGCGACGATCGGCCGCATGGCGGGCGAGCGCTACGTGCGCACCCGCGAGGTCTTCGATCTCCCGCGCGGGCGCGCCGCGCTCGCGGCCCCGCCTCCGTTCCCCGAGGACGTCGGGGCTCCGCGCGAGACCCCGGGCTAAGCTGCGCGCGGTGCTCACGAACCTCCTGCGACCGTGGATCGTGGCGCGGCTGCTCTCCGGCGGCGCGGTGGTCGTCCTCTGCGGGGTCGGCCTCGTCGTCGCGCTCCGCGTGCTCCGCTACTGGCGCGTCGGGGCGAGCTCCGAGGGGCAGCTCGCGCTCGAGCGGCGCGCCGAGCTGGTCGCGGCGCTCGTAGAGGTCGCGCTGTTCGTCGCGATCGCGAACGTCGCGCTCACCGTGCTGAGCGCGGACCGCCTCACCCGCTCGATCCGCGGCGCGATGTGCGCGTGGGGTGTCTTCGACGCGAGCCCGTGGGGCTTCGCCGCGCTCGGGACGAGCGTCGCCGGCGCGGCGACGTGCGCGCTCTGGGTGATCCTCCACCGCCTCGATCTGCGCCACGCGCGCCCGACGCTGACGCGGCGCAAGTACTACGCGCTCCTCGCGATCGTGCCGCTCCTCGCGCTCGATCTCTTCGCGACGGCGCGCTGGTTCCTCGACCTCGACATGCGGGTCGTCGCGTCGTGCTGCTCGACCGGTCTCGACGACGCGCTCGCGTCGAGCGGCGCGGCCCGCGGCGGGCCGCGCGAGCTCGCGGCGGGCCTCGGCCTGGGCGCCGCGGCGCTCGCCGCGATCACCGCGCTCGCCGCCTGGCGCCGCCCGGGCCGCCTCGTCGCGCTCGCCGCGGGACTCGGGAGCGCCATCGCCGCGGTGCTCGCGCTCCCCGCGATCCTCGGCTACGTCGCGCCGCACGCGTACGAGAGCCCCCACCACCGCTGTCCATTCTGTTTGCTCCATGCAGACGTCGGCGGCATCGGCTGGCCGCTCTTCGGCGCGCTCTTCGGCGCGAGCGTGCTCGGCGTCGCGATCGGGCTGGTCGAGGTGCAGCGCGCGGCCGGCGAGGCCGCGCAGGTGCAGGCCTTCGAGCGCCGCCTCGGCGGCTGGGCCTCGGCCCTGTGGGCGCTCACCATCGCGCTCGCCGCGGCCCCCGTCGTGCGCTGGGCCGTCGTCGGTGGGGGAGCGCCGCTGTTCCCGTGACGCGCTCGCTCCCCGCGCTCGCGCTCCTCTTCGCGCTCGCGTGCGGCTCGTCCGGCCCGGCGCGCTGCGACACGTGCGGGATGATCGTCGCCCCCGAGAGCGGCTGGCGCGCGGGCGCCGAGGGCCTCGCCTTCGACGCGCCGAAGTGCCTCTTCCGGCACGCGCTCCGGCGCGGCGCGCTCCGCGACCCCTGGGTGATCGAGTACTACTCGCAAGAGCGCCGCCCCGCCGCGGCGCTCCTCTACGTGCTCGGCGCCGATCTCGAGAGCCCGATGGGTCGCGACCTCGTGCCGGTCGACGGCGCCGAGGCCGCCGAGCGCCTGCGCGCCGATCACGGGGGGCAACGGATCTTGCGATACGACGAGATCGACGCGGCGCTGATCGAGGCGCTCTTCGAGTGAGCTCAGATCGGGATCGTCTGACAGCCGAACTGCACGTCGACCCCGCGCGCCACCCCCACCGAGGGCTGCACCGCCTCGCACGTCGCCGGACAGAGCACCACGTGCGTCGGCGCCGCCTCGTCGTCGTAGTACCAGCCACCGCGCGCGTCGCAGGCCGCCGCGTCGGCCACCTTTCCGATCCGCGTCGCCACGTCGCCCTCGCGGACGAGCACGTTGATCCGATCGCGCTCGAAGAACGACCCGTCGGGCGGGGGCGGGATCGGCACCGCGCAGTCGATCCCGCTCGAGCGCTCGACCGCGCTCGCGACCGCGTCGAAGAACGGGCCCCACGCCGCGGGGCCGTCGCAGATGCGCGCGCGCACACCGCCCGTCCGCGCCACGAGCTCGGTGTAGGTCGGCCCGCTCGACGGTGGCCGCGCGCCGCCGGGGTACGTGCACGCGACGCTCGGGTCGGTCTCGGAGCCCCAGCCGTAGAGCGCGCTGAGCGTGTAGCCCTCGAAGAGCCCCCCCCAGCGCGGGTGGAGGATCCCCTCGGGGAGCGTGTTCGAGTTGAAGGGGTTGCTCCCGTCCGCGGTGTCGCTCGTCGTCTCGAACCAGTCCGCGGTGGCGACGGGATCGCCGCTCGCGCCCAGGCCCGGCCCCGCGACGAACCCGCCGCCGGAGCGCACCACCATGCGCGCGTTGTCGTCGGTGACGACGACGATCGTGGTGGTCGCCTCGGGCCGCAACGAGGCTTGCCATGGTACGCTGCCCCGGTCGTCGGTCGCGAGGTAGCCCGCGGTCTGCCCGAGGCTCCCGAGGAATTGCTCGAGCGGCTGCGTGCTCCGGATGTCGATCTCGACCTGGTGGAACTCCGGCGCGCGATCCGCGCAGCCGGGGCCCGCGAGCGGCTCGGGGATGCACACCCGGTAGCGCGGCTCGCCCAGGAACGTGCCGGCCCCCTCGCCGCGCAGGCTCAGCATGATCACGCGGTAGTCGAGGTCGCGCGCGTCGATGAGCGCGGCGAAGTCGTTGAGGCCCGCGGTCACCTCGTCGATCGCGGGCTGCATGCTCACCGAATTGTCGACCATCCACACGATGTCGACGGGCTCGCGCATGACGTCCGCGGTCACCGCGGCCATCGCGCACGCCGCGTCGGGGTCGAGCACGCCCGCGTCGCGGGGGCCCGCTTCGAAGGGGCCGGCGTCCTCGCCGCCGTCGTGCCCCGCGTCGAAGCCCGCGTCCGGGAGCGCGGCCGCGTCGAGCGAGGGGAAGGGCGATCCCACGGTGCAGCCTCCGAGCAGGATCGCGGCGAGGGCGCGGTGCATCGACGCCAGCTTACCCTCCCCGCGCACACGATGCCGTGTCGAGGCCGCGGCGGCCGGCTACGCTCCGGCCGTGCGCCCGCACCTCGCCCTGGCCCTCGTCCTCGCGCTCGCGCCCTGCCGCGCGCACGCGCAGGCGGAGGCTCCGCCGATCCGCGGGCCGTGGGCCGACTACCTCACGCCGCCGCGCGACGAGGTCACCGCGCGCGATGCCCGCCGGTACGTCCGGCAGGGCCTGCTCTTCCTCTTGGCGGCGCTCGACCCGAGCAGCTCGGCGCTCGACGATCCGGCCTGGCGCCTCCTCGAGCGCGCGCTGATGCGCTTCGAGCAGGCCCTCCCGCTCCTCCCCGAGGACGTCGACCTCGCGTACTACGTCGCGGTCACGCTCGAGCACTGGGCGCGGCCGGCGCCCGACGGCGGGATCGAGCGGCGCGTCGACGACGCGATCGCGGCGTACGAGCGGGTGCGCGCCCTGGATCCCGAGTACGTGGCCGCGCGCGTCGCGCTCGACCTCGCGATGCTGCACGCGCGCCGGATGGAGCTCGAGCAAGTCGGCGCCGAGTACGAGCGCGCGCTCGCCGTCGACGTCCCCGAGGCGGCCGTGCTGATGGGCCGCACCTACCTGCCCAACCCGATCGAGCAGCGGCTCGCGTTCCTGTATGCCTCGATCGACGCCTCGCACGTCCACGGGAACCTCGCCGAGAACCACATGCTCCTCGGCGATCTCGACGCGGCGGTGCGGCACTACCGGACCGCGCTGCGCGGCGCGCAGACGCCGTTCTCGCGCGCGCTGATGCACTGGGGCCTCGCCCTCGCGCAGCACCGCGCCGGCGACGCGGACGCGGGGCTCGCGGCCGCGCGCGACGCGATCGAGGTGAACCCGCTCGCCGACGACCCCGAGGCCTTCGACGTCCACCGCCGCTGGGGCGCGCTCGCGGTCCTCCATCACCGAGACGTGTTCTTCGAGCCCGCGTACGAGATCCACGGCTACCACGCCGTCGGCTACGAGGCGTTCTCGCTGCGGCACGATCGCTGGCGGCGCACCGGGCTCGAGGCCGCGCTCACGAGCTGGCGCCGCTTCCTCGTCGAGGGCGGCACGAGCTCGCGCTTCGCAGCGCACGCGCGCGCGCAGGTCGCGCGGATCGAGGCCGCCCTCGCGACGCTCGGCGACGAAGCCGAGCCCGTGCCGCTCGGTGATCGCACCGGGCTGTCGGGCGACCCGTGGCTCGGGACGCCCTGACGCTCACTCCTCGAGCGGGCCGAGCTCCTCGCCGCTCAGGACGAAGAACGCGTCGCCGTAGAGCGCGAGCAGCTCCAGGGCCTGATCCATGTCCTCGCGCGTGTGGCCGCGCGTGATGTTCACGCGCAAGCGCTCCTCGCCCTTCTTCACGCCGGGGTACGTGATCGGGACCATCATCACGCCGTTCTCGAGCAAGGCGACGTGCATGAAGAGCGCCTTGCGCTCGTCGTTGCACATCACCGGCATGATGTGCGTGTTGCTCTTGCCGAGGTCGAACCCGATCTCGAGGAGCCGGCCGCGGAAGTAAGCCGCCTTGTCGTGGAGCTCCCTCACGAGCGCGGGCCCCTCGTCCTCGAGCATCGTGAGGATGGTCGAGGCCGCGGCGACGATCGGCACCGGCAGCGAGGCGCTGAAGAGGAAGCTCCGCGCGCGGTGCTTCACGTGATCGACGACCTCCTCGTCGCCGAGGAGGATCCCGCCGATCCCGCCGAAGGTCTTGCTGAACGTGCTGATCACGATCGGCGCGCGCCCCTCCATGCCCTGCTCCTCGAGCAGGCCGCGGCCGTGGGTGCCGAGCGTCCCGGTGCCGTGCGCGTCGTCGAGCAGGAGCACCGCGTCGTGCGCCTCGCACGTCTCGATGATCTCCCGGATGTTCGCCTTGTCTCCGTCGAGCGAGTAGATGCCCTCGATCATCACGAGCGCCCGCTCGCGCTGCTTGGTCTTCAGCACGCGCTCGAGCGAGCGGACGGAGTTGTGATTGAAGAAGCGGACCTCGGGCTGCATCGCGGGAGTCCCCGCCGCGAGGAAGGTCCCGTCGAGGATGCAGGCGTGCGCGAGGTTGTCGAGGACCAGCGTCGTGTCCTTGTCCGCGTAGCTCATGATCGTCCCGACCATCGCCTGGTAGCCGGTCGTGAAGAGCAGGCACTTCTCGAAGCCGAACCACTTCGCGAGGCGCTCCTCGAGCTCGACGTGCGCGGTCGTCGTCGCCTGCACGCGCGAGCTCGACAGCCCGCACGCGAACGTGTCGATCGCCTTCTTCGCCGCCTCCTTCACCTTCGGGTGGTTGGTGAGGCCGAGGTAGTCGTTGCTCGAGAAGTTCACGATGGGCTTGCCGCCGATCGTGGTGTGCAGGCCGCCCGTCTCGAAGGGACGGAAGTACGGATAGACCTGCTTCTCCTTGGCCTCGCGGATGCGGGCGAGCTCCGCGTGCGCCTTGTCGTGGATCCAGCTCATGGGCCGCGAACCATGCCCTCGGACGGCCGAGCCGGCCAGTGCCGCTTTCTTCGTCATCGAAGCTCCCTCCGGCAGACTTCCTTGCATGCTTCGGACCCACGCCCTCGCGATCGCCACCGCGCTCCTCGCCGTGCTCGCCGCTCCGCCCATGGCTCGGGCCGACTTCGGCGAAGGAGCGATCCGTCTCGGCTCCGGCCCCACCCTTCTCTCGGTCGAGCACCTCCCGGAGCCGGACACGCAGGTCATCACCTACGGTCTGCCGCCGATCGCGTGGCTCCAAGGCGTTCACTTCGGCTATCTGCTCACGCCCGAGCTCTACCTCGGCGCGCAGCTCGCCCTCGGCGGCCTGACCGTCGACGCAGGCGCCTTCTTCGGCAGCGACAACTTGTTCTTCACGTTCCTGCCGCGCTTCGCCTACGTCGTCGCCCTGGCCGATGCCGTCTCGCTCTTCGTCGGGGTGGAGGTCGGGATCTCCATCTTCGGCGATCCCGACGGAGACCCGGACGACGTGTTCAAGGCGGGCGCGATCGGCGGGGCCCACTTCTTCGCGACCCGCTCGTTCTCGATCGACGGCGAGCTCGGGATCGCCTTCACCCATCACCCCGACAGCGCCGACGCCGGCTTCCAGGTCACCCTGAGCGTCATCCTGAGCGGATGGCTCGGCGGCTCGGGCGGTGGAGGCGGCACCGCCGAGCCCGCGTCCGGCGGCGGCGGCGCGGGCGACGACGACGGCGGCAGCACGGAGCCCGCGTGGACCCCGGAGCCCGAGTCCGACGATCCCGAGGGCGGCCTCGAGTAGTCGCGTCAGCGGCCGATGACGACGGCCGACACGTTGCCGTAGTAGCCCGAGGCCACCACGACGGCGTGCTCGACCTTCTCCGCGACGGCGCCGCGCACGAGCGGCCCCGGCGGCGCGCCCTCGATCCAGAGGACCGCGGCCGCCATGCCGAGCGCGCCCGCGCCCGCGAAGCTCTCGCCCCACATCGCCTTGGGCGCCGCGACCGCGACGTCCCCGAGCGCCTCCGCGATCCCCGCGAGCTCCGCGGCGTCGAAGGGCGGCAGCCCACCGAGCGACGAACAGACGACGTCGACGTCGCTCGCCACGAGACTCGCGTCGGCGAGCGCACCGCGGAGCGCGCGCGCGACCGCCGCGCTCGAGGCGTGCAGCCCGCGGCTCGTCTCGCGCGGCGGGTCGAACGCGGTCCCGTAGCCGCGGAGGTGCGCGCGCACCCGCGCCCCCCTCGCGGCCGCGCCCTCGACGCGCTCGACCATCAGGTACGCCGCGCCCTCGCCGAGGTGCAGCCCCTTGCTGTCGCGCGCGCCGGGCGCCCACTTCGCCTCGCCCCCCGCGATCGCGCCGAGGCGCCGGAAGGCGAGGTAGAGCGGCTCGGTCACCACGTCGCCGCCGCCGACGAGGAACGCCTGCGCGCGGCGGTGCGCGAGGTGCGTCTCGCAGCTCAGCACCGCGTCGATCGCGCCGCAGTTCCCGTCGACGATCGTCGCGTTCGGCGCCCGCAGATCCTCCCAGATGCTCACGTAGCCCGCGGCGGCGTTGATCACCGTGTTGGGAAAGCGCGCCGGGTTGATGTAGCGGGGGTCCTCGAGCTCGGCGACCAGGTTGAGCTCGGTGATCGAGTCGAGCGAGCCGTACGCGGTCGAGCTGCACACCCCGATGTCGTCCGGTTGGAGCACGGAAATGAACTTGCCGTCCTCCTTGATGCCCGCGTCGGCGAGGGCGCCCTTGCCCGCGACGATCAGGTACTTCGTCAGCCGATCGAGGTTGCGGTGGCCCTTGTCGCCGAGCGCGTCGTTCGGATCGAAGCCCCACACCTCGGCGGCGTGGGCCTCGGGGAACTTCTCGCGCCCGAGCACCGTGGGCTCACCGGTGAACGCGCGGACCGCCGCCGCGCTCGGATCGTCGAACGCCGCGCGCAGCGCGTCGACCCCGCAGCCGACCGGCGAGACCACGCCGACGCCGGTGATCGCGAGCCTCACGCCTGCACCTCGCCCGCACCGTCGGGCAGCCGCCCCGGCCGCGCGAAGCACACCACCGCGTCGTAGCCGCCGAACGCGAGCGCGTTGTTGAGCACCACGTCGCACCTCACGCCGGTGCGCTTGGTGTTCGCGACGACGTGCACCGGACACTCGGGATCGGGCGTCTCGTAGTGGATGGTCGGCGGGATGATCCCGGTGGCGATGCTCATCACGCAGGCGACCGCCTCCATCGCGCTCGACGCGCCCATGCAGTGGCCGATCATGCTCTTGATGGAGGTCACGGGGAGCGCGCGCTCGCCGAAGATCTCGTGGATGACCGCGGCCTCGACGCTGTCGTTCGCGGAGGTGCCGGTGCCGTGGGCGTTGATGTGATCGACCTCGTCGGGCCCGATCCGGCTCGACTCGAGCGCGAGCCGCATCGCGGTGATGCTGCCCTCGCCCTCGGGGTGCGGCCGCGTGATGTGATGGGCGTCACACGCGAGCCCGTATCCGCCGACCTCCGCGAGCGGCGTCGCGCCGCGCCGCACGACGCGCTCCTCGGACTCGAGGATGAGCATCGTGCTCCCCTCGCCGAGGATCAGCCCCTTGCGGTTCGCGTCGAACGGCTGGCAGAGATCCGGGCTCATCGCGCCGAGCCGCACGAAGCCCTGGTACTCGAGCTTCTCGATGATCTCGACCGCGCCGGTGATCGCGACGTCGCAGCGGCCCGCGCGGATCTGATCGGCGGCGAAGCCGATCGCGTAGTTCCCCGCCGCGCACGCCGCAGGGAGCGTCTGCACCATCCCGCTCGCGCCGAACGCGCGCGCCACGTGGATCGGGAGGAGCGTCGAGCCGTAGCGCGGGAGGCTCGCGGAGCGCACCGCGCGCGCGCCCTCGTGGATCCACGCCTGCTGGAGCTCGCCGAGCACGTTCGCCTCGCCCATCGTCGTGCCGACGATCACCGCGGTGCGCTCGCCCGCGAGGTCCTTGGGCGCGAGCCGCGCGTCCTCGGCGGCCATCCGCGCGGCCGCGACGGAGAACGCGGACGCGCGGCCCATGCGACGCGCCTCCTGCTCGCTCATGAAGTCGGTCGCGACGAAGCCCTTCACCTCGCCGCCGAGGTTGCGGGGAAGGTTCGAAGTGTCGAAGAGCGTGACCTCCGTGATCCCGCTCCGGCCCTCGACGAGCGCGCCCCAGTACGCCTCCCGTCCGAACCCGAGCGAGCTCACGACGCCCATGCCGGTGACGTAGACGCGACCCATCGGTCGGCCGCTATAGCCGGTCCCGTGCCAGGCCCGCAACCGGCCGAGTGGCCGGACAAAGTGGCCTTGACAGCCCTCATTCTGCCCCATAAGAACCGCGCGCCCATGACGGCGCCGCACACCCTCGTGGAGGCCCTCGACCGCCTCCCGGACGGAGCGGAGCGCGGCTTCCGGTTCTACGGTCTGGACCGAGAGGAGCGCTACTTCCCGTACGCGTCGATGCGCGCGGAGGCCGCGCGCCGCGCTGCGTTCCTCGGTGCGTCGGGTCTCGCGAAGGGCGACCGCGTCGCGCTGCTCCTGCCGGAGAACCACGAGTTCGTCCTCACGTTCCTCGGCGCGTCGGTCGCGGGCCTCGTGCCGGTGCCGATGTACCCGCAGGCCACCTTCAAGTCGGTCGACGCGTACCTCGACATCCTCGCGCACATCGTGGAGGCCGCCGACGTCGGCGCGCTCATCGCGATGGACGCGAACCGCGACGTCGTCGAGAAGCTCGAGGCCCGCCCCGAGATGAGGGGGCGGCGCGTGCTCTACGCGCCCGAGGCGTTCGCGGGCGAGCCGCCGGCGTTCGCGCGCCCGCGCGTCGCGCCCTCGGACCTGTGCTTCCTCCAGTTCACGAGCGGCTCGACGAGCAAGCCCAAGGGCGTCGAGGTGACGCACGCAAACCTCGTTGCCAACGCCACCGCGTTCCTCGGCCCGCACGGGCTGAACCGCACCCCCGAGGACGTGGGCGTGAGCTGGCTCCCGCTCTTCCACGACATGGGCCTGATCGGCTTCGTGCTCGGCACGCTGATCGTCGACCTCCCCGTCGTCTTGATGCCGACCGCGCACTTCGCGCGGATGCCGCGCCGCTGGCTCGAGCTGCTCACCAAGCACCGCGGGACGATCACCTACGCGCCCAACTTCGCGTACCAGCTCGTCGCCAAGCGCGTGCGGGACAACGACCTCGAGAGCCTCGACCTCTCGCGCGTGCGCGTCGCCGGCTGCGGCGCCGAGCCGATCCGCGCCAAGACCCTGGTCGAGTTCGGCGAGCGCTTCGCGCCCTGCGGCTTCGACGCGCGCGCCTTCCTCCCGAGCTACGGCATGGCCGAGAGCTGCCTCGCGATCACCTTCCACCCGCGCGGCACGCCGATGGTCGTCGACCGGGTCGATCGCGTCCGGATGCAGGACGGCATCGCCGAGCCCTCGAGCGCGCCCGACGCGCTCGAGATCGTGAGCTGCGGCGTGTCGTTCCCCGCGCACGAGGTCCGCGTGGTCGACGACCGCGGGCGCGACGTCGCCGAGCGCCGCGTCGGCGAGATCGTCACGCGCGGGCCGAGCGTCACCGCGGGCTACTTCCGCAACCCCGAGGCCACGGCCGACGCGATCCGTGAGGGATGGCTTCACACTGGCGACCTCGGTTATCGGGCCGGCGAGAACCTCTACATCTGCGGCCGGATCAAGGACCTCATCATCATCAAGGGCGCGAACCACCACCCGCAGGACCTCGAGTGGTCGGTGGGCGAGCTCGAGGGCGTCCGGCGCGGCAACGTCTGCGCGTTCAGCGTGGTCCGGGACGGGACGGAAGAGCTCGTGATCCTGGCCGAGGCCGCGCGGGCCGACGCGGCGCGGCTCCGGCGCGAGATCGCCCAGCGGATCTACGCGGACTTCGGCCTGCAAGTCGCCGAGGTGGTGATCTCCCCGGTCGGCACCCTGCCCAAGACCTCGAGCGGCAAGCACCAGCGCCGCAAGACCCAGCTCTCGTACGAGCGCGGGGAGCTCGAGAAGCACGCCGTCGGCGACGACGGATGATAGATTCGGCCCGCGCGACCCGCTCGGGCCCACGGCTCAGACCAGGAGTGAGAGAGATGACGCGCGCGGATCTGTTCGAGATGTTCCAGCGGATGGCGACCGAGATCGCCGAGAAGGATTTCTCCGACGTGACCGAGGACTCCAACATCCAGGAGCTCGGCCTCGACTCGTTGAGCACGCTCGAGCTGGTCGGCGCGATGGAGCGCGAGCTCGACGTCCAGATCCCGGACGAGCAGCTCGTGGGCATCCAGACCGTGGCGCAGCTCCTCGAGCTCGTCGAGAAGCGCATGTCGGCATGAACCCTGCGAAGCGCATGGCGACCGGGGACACAGAGGGCGAGGTACAGGCGATGTCGGACGCAGCACTCAGGGACCGTCTCCGCGAGATCATCGCGGAGGTGAGCGAGGTCGACGAGATCCCGGACGAGACCCCCTTCGAGGATCTCGGGATCGACTCGATGATGGCGATCGAGATCGTCGCGGAGGTGGAGCGCACCTACAAGCTCTCCATCCCGGAGGACGAGCTGAAGGAGATGACCTGCTTCAACGCGGTCTACGAGCTCGTCCGGCGCAAGATCCACGCGGCCGACGCCGCGGAGTGATCACCCGTCTCCCCCCGCACCGGCACCGCGTCCGGGTCCAGTACATCGACACCGACCAAGGCGGCGTGGTCCACCACGCCGCCTACTTGCGTTTCTTGGAGCAGGCGCGCGTCGAGCTCCTGCGCGCGCGGGGGATCGACTACCGCCTCTTCGAGCGGACCGAGCGGCGCGCGATCCCGGTCGCCGAGGCCCACGTGCGCTACAAGCGGCCTTGCTTCTTCGACGACGTGCTCGAGGTGGAGACGTGGGTCGGCGTGATCAACCGCGCGAAGATGCGCTTCGACTACCGCGTGCTCCGCGACGAAGAGCTCGTGCTGACCGCCGAGGTCACGTGCGCGTGCGTCGACATGGACCGCATGAAGATTTGCTCGATGCACTCGCGCTTCCGCGAGGTGTTCGGGTGAGGTGGGTGATCGCGGCCCTTCTGGCGGCGGGCTGCACGTGCGCGGAGCCGCCGCGCACCGACCTGCCGAGCTACGCGGCCTCGCGCGCGGCGAGCCCGCCCGCGATCGACGGCCGGCTCGAGGACGCGGTGTGGCGCGGCGCCGCGACGACGGAGCGCTTCGTCCACACGATGAGCGGCGAGCGCGCGGACCCGGGCTCGACGGCGCGGATCGCGTGGGACGACGACGCGCTCTACGTGGCCTTCGAGGTCGAGGACGACTGGCTGCGCTGCGACCTCTCGGGCCACGACCCGCACCTCTGGGAGCAGGACACCGTGGAGATCATGGTCGACCCCGACGGCGACGGACGGAACTACTTCGAGATGCAGCTCTCGCCGACCGACCAGGTCTTCGACACGCGCTACGCGAGCCGCCGCGTGCCGCAGCCGTTCGGCCTCACGAGCTGGGACAGCGGGCTGCGCGGCGCCGCGACCGTGCGCGGCACCGTCAACGACGAGGCCGGCGACGAGGGCTACGTCGCCGAGCTCGCGATCCCGTGGAGCGCCTTCACGGGGCACGCGCCGCCGCGCGCGGGCGACGAGTGGCGCGTCGCCCTCTACGTCCTCGACGTGCGCCCCGACGGATGGCGCGGCGTCGGCTGGTCGCCGCCGCTCGTCGGCGACTTCCACGTGCCCGATCGCTTCGGTCGCGTGCGCTTCGAAAACTGACCGAGCGGCAGGAAGAGCGCGTAGGGCGCTACGCGGTGCGAAGCGCTCTACCCTGCCAGGCGCGAAGCCCGCTTCGCGCTCGGATCGCAGCTGCTACGCTGGCAGAGCGCATGATCGTCCTCTACCAGAACTAGAGCTCGCCGTTCTGCGACAAGATCCGTCGCGCTCTCCACTTCAAGAAGCGCGCCTTCGAGACGCGTGAGGTCCCGATGCACGAGACGCTCGTGCGCGTGGGCGCGTCGGTCGGCGAGGTCCCGGTGATCGAGCACGAGGGGACCGTGGTGTCCGACTCGAGCGACATCGTGCGCTACCTCGACCGGGTGTTCCCGGAGCCGCCGCTCTACCCCGCGGGCGCGCGCGACCGCGCGCTCTGCCACGTGCTCGAGGACTGGGCCGACGAGAGCCTCTACTTCTTCGAGCTGTGGTTCCGCTTCATGCTCCCGCACAACGCGGGCGAGTCCTCGCGCAGCGCGACGCAGTCGGAGCCGCCGCTGCTGCGGCGCGCCGCGGAGGCCGCGCTCCCCACCCTCGTGCGCAACGTCCTGCGGGCGCAGGGGATCGGCCGCAAGGATCCCGAGCAGGTGCTCGCGGACTTCGCGCGGCACGTCGACGCGCTCGCGGCGCTGCTCGAGGGCGACTGGCTGATCGGCGGCGCGCCGACCATCGCCGACATCGCCGTCTACGCGCAGCTCGCCTACGCGCTCGACACCGGCGAGGGCGCGGCGGTGCTCGGCGATCACCCCCGCGTCCTCGCATGGATGGAGCGGGTCAACGCCTCAACGGCGGCCTAACCGCTGGTCGTGGAGATCGATCAACGCCATCAGGTCGGACTGGCCCGGCCGCACGATCGCCTGGACGATGGCGGCGAGCGCGAACGTGCCGACCCCCGCGAAGATGAACGCGAGCGAGGCGTCGAGGCCGAGCTCCTCGTGCACCGGGATCGCGGACACGAGCGCGCCGACCGCGAGCGCCGTGCCGGTCCAGAAGATCACGTCCGCGATCGTGTTGCGCTCCTCGAGCGCGTCGAGCCGCGGATCGAGGATCCCGTAGAGCGCGTCGTCGTCCTCGCGCAGGCGCTCGAGGTACCCGCGGAAGCCGCCGAGCGAGAGGTGCGCTCTCGGATCGGAGCTGAGCACCGCGGGTCCCTCGGCCTCTTCGTCGCCGGGATCGGTCGGCAGCTCGAGGTCGTCCTGCGCGAGCGCGGAGGCCGGCGCGAGGCCGATCGCGAGGAGGATCGCGAGCACGATTCGCATCGCGCGTCAGCCTGCCACGAGCGGGGCCGACGAGGAAATTCGCGGCCGCTGGCCCGATCGCGACGGGCCGGCAATACTCGGGAGACCCGTGGACTTCTCGACGTCGCTCGGACCGGGGGACCGACTCGGCTCCTACACGCTGGTGAGGACGCTCGGCGAGGGCGGCATGGGCGTGGTGTTCGAGGCGCGCCACGACGCGCAGCGCCGACCCGCCGCGCTCAAGGTGCTCTCCACGTGGCTGGTCACGGAGCTCGGCCGCGCGCGCTTCGAGCGCGAGGTGCAGGCGTGCGCGCGCCTCACGCACCCCAACACGATCCGGGTCTTCGACTACGGCGAGGAGCCCGACGGAACGCTCTGGTACGCGATGGAGTACCTCGACGGCTGGGACCTCAAGCAGCTCGTAGAGCTCGACGGCGCACAGGCGCCCGCGCGCACGATCCGGATCCTCCACCAGACCGCGGGCGCCCTCGCCGACGCGCACGATCACGGGCTGGTCCACCGCGACATCAAGCCGCCCAACATCATCCTGTGCGGCGCCGACGGCGCGCCCGACGTCGCAAAGCTCGTGGACTTCGGGCTCGTGAGCCCGCTCGTCCAGAGCGGCGCGCGCCGGCTCACGCTCGAGGGCCACGTGATCGGGACGCCGCGCTACGTCGCGCCCGAGATGCTCCGCGCCAAGGTCGAGCTGAGCCCCGCCACCGACTTCTACGCGCTCGGCCTCGTCGCCTACTACCTCCTGAGCGGGCGGCACGCGTTCGACGGCGCGTCGACCGCGGAGATCCTCGCCAAGCAGCGATCCGAGGAGGCGACTCCCCTCACCGCGATCGTGCCGGGGATGCCCTCGGACCTCGCGAGCGTGGTGCACTGGTGCCTCGACAAGGACCCGGCGAAGCGTCCCCAGGCGGGGCGCGCCCTGCAAGAAGCCTTGCTCGAGTGTCAGGACGCGAGCCGATGGGACGAGGACGCGGCGCGCGAGTGGTGGGACGCCTGGCGCGAGCGCCCGCCCGACGACACCGGCCCCGGGGTGCGGCCCCTGTCGATCACCGCGCCGGCCCACCCCCGCGCCAAGGACCGCCCGGCCCGCAGCTGAGCTGAGGCCGGTCAGGGCTCGAGGACTCGGACGGACACGTCGTCCGGGTGCGCGCGCGCCATCTTCACGTAGTCGAGCACCGAGACGCGCGAGGGCGAGAGCCGGGCGACGAGCCCGGCCAGGCGCTCCGCGCGCGGCGCATCGAGCGGACGATCCGCGCTGACGCGCAGATCGAGCAGCCGCTCGACCCAGACCGGCTCCTGGCTCGCGTCCGCCAGGTCGAGCGCGAGATCGGTGGCGCCGTCGATCCACTCGGCCTGCACCTCGCGACCGCGCGCGAGGAACCCGCGCAGCGCGACGAGGAGCGATCGGCCGCTGCCCTCCGCGGTGGTGAGGTCGCCCGCGGAGAGCGCCATGCGGGTCGAGCCCTCGAGCAGCGTGTAGAGGCTGCCCGACCGGGTCGCGTCCTCCTCCGACGACGCGCGCACCGAGCTCCCGAGCGTCGAGCGCCGCGCACGCGGCTCGTGGACCTGCTGGACGATCGAGAGCGGCGTCCGGCCCGCCGTCACGTGATCGCCGTGGTGCAGCTCCTGCGCGCCGCGGGTCGGGAGGCCGTTCACGAGCACGCCGTTGCGGCTCCCGAGATCCTCGACGCTGAGCACGCCATCCGCGAGCGTGAGGCGGAAGTGCTCGCGCGAGGCGAGGTCGTCGTCGAGCACCACGTCGCAGCTCGATCCGCGACCCACGAGGAGCGACTGCCCCTCGACGATTTCGAAGTTCTGTGACCCGTGGCACAGAAACGTCCGGACGTGGCGCCCCCCCCCCGGGGTGGAGGGGGGCGCGGGCCCCCCGGGAATTGGGGGGGGGGGGTCCGCCGCCCGCGCCCGGCCCCGGAGGCGCCGGGCCCCCGCCCCCGGGCCAGCGGCCGGGGGG
>JAYRVK010000993.1:0-26126 GCA_041918555.1 Sandaracinaceae bacterium | reverse complement strand
GGGGGGGGGGCCGGGGGGGGGGCGGCGGGGGGGGGGCCCCGGGGGCCCGCGGTGCCGCCCTGCCGCCCCCCCCCGGCCCCCCCCCCCCCCCCGGCGGGGCGGCCGCCCCCCCCCCGCGCCCCCCCCCCCCCCCCCTCGACCGCGGGCGTGGTCGCCACGAGCGGCGCGAGCTTCTCTAGCGTCTCGGGGAAGTAGCGCGCGCGCATGCGCTCGCAGTACGCCATCAGGCTCGGGAGCGAGGCCGCGTGGCGGAAGAGCGGGTTGTCGCCCTCGACGTACACGGTCACCCCGAGGAAGCCGAACACGCACGCGTCGATCGAGGACGGCCGATCGCCGAGGAAGTACTCCGAGGTCCCGAGGAGCTCGGCGAGCGCGTCCAGATCCGCGATGCCCTGAGCGACGACGACCTCCTCCGCGTGCCGGCCCATCCCGCGCGCGTGGAGCTGCTTGGCGAACGCGCGCCTCATCACGCTCGGGACCAGCCAGCGGAGCGGGATCGGGAGCATCGCGGCGAACTCCGCCACGCGCGCCTCGGCGCCGCGGCCGAAGAAGAGCTGGTGCTCGAAGCACTGGTGGTAGTGCTCCTCGAGCATGCGCTGGACCGCGGTGGCCACCGCGCGCTGGCGCGCGTCGAGGTGCGCGTCGAGGTCGATCCCGTAGCGCTCGGCGAGGTGCTCGATGATCAGCGTCGAGTCGCCCATGCGGACGCCCTCGTGCTCGATCCACGGCGACTTGCCCTTGGGGCCCTTGCTCGGGTCGTTCGCTGCGACGAAGTCGTACGGCAGCCCCGCCATGCGGAGCCAGGTCGCGAGCTTCAGCGGGAAGGGCGCCGAGGTCTCGAACGGGACGCCCCAGCCGGAGCTGAAGGCGAAGAGGCGGATGGGGTCGGCGGGCTCGGTCATCGTGTCAGTCTCCTCCGGTGGCGCGTGGATTCCTAGGCACCGTAGCACCAACCGCTAACCGAGGGTAGAAAAAACTAATCGATGGTCAAACGATATGACCTGGGGTAAGAACATACGTGCCCACGGATCGCCGAGACGCCCGCAAGGCCCGCCGACAGGAGCACGTGCGCGCAGAGATCCTCGAGGCCACGCGGCGCGTGCTCCTCGAGCGCGGCCTGCCGGGCCTCACGCTCCCCGCGGTCGCGAAGGAGCTCCAGCTCACGAAGGCCGCGCTGTACTACTACTTCCCCTCGAAGGAGGCGCTCGTCGGCGAGCTGATCATCGACGTCCTCGCGCGGCAGGCGGAGGTCATCGGCGGCGCGATCGATCGCACCGGGTCGGGCCCCGCCGCGCTCGAGGCGCTGATCCGCGGCTCCGCCGAGCACTACGGCGCGAACCTCGACGAGGTGCGGCTGACGTTCATGGTGCCGCAGCTCGGCGCCACCGCGGCCAACCGCGGGAGCCCCGAGATGCTCGCGCGGATCCGCCCGTTCAACGAGCGCACCTACGGCGCGGTCGCGGCGCGGATCCGCGCCGACCAGGACGCGGGGCGCATCGCCGCGAGCGTCGACGGGAGGCGCCTCGCGTTCGTCGCGCACCTCGCGGTCGTCGGCGTCCTCGTGATGGAGGGCCTCGTCGAGACGACCGACCGCGCGCCGCTCATCCACGCGCGCGCGGCGATGATCGACGAGATCGTGACGGCGTTCGTCGGCCGTCTCGCCTCTGCCGAGTGAGGTTCGCTTGTCCGCTCGACTCGAAGACTACGAGGGCGCCCTGGAGATCGCAGGCCGCGTCGCGTTCGATCGCGGCTGGTACCTGCTCCGTCTCGATCCTGCGCTGGTCGCTCCGCTCGTCGCGGCGCTCTCGGCGCTCGACTTCGCGACGACGCCCGTGCCCTCACCCCACGTGTCGATCCTCAAGGACGAACGCCCCTCGACCAAGCAAGAGAAGTTCGGGCGGGCCTTCGTCGGCGAGCTCGTCTCGGTGCGCGTGTGCCCCGCGCTGCGCCACGAGACGGGCCGTCACGTCTGGGTGGACGTCCACGCGCCGCGGCTCTGCGAGCTGCGCGAGCACTTCGGGCTCCCCGTGCTCACGCGCGACGGCGTCTACCGCGTCAACTCCCACCTCACGCTCGCGCGCATCGACGCGCCGCGCGCGCCGACGCCGCGGCCGCAGTATCGGCTCACGCCGCGCACGCACATCGACGTCGAGACGCTGATGCAGCACCTCTGACGTCCACGCCAACGCATCCCGGCGGCGTCCCTGACAGCAGAGGCGGTACTCTCCTCCGCGGAGGGTCCAGCGCATGTCGAGGATCGCGTTCGTGATCGGGGCCGCGCGCAGCGGCACCACGCTCTTCCGGGTGATGCTCGCGGGGCACCCGCGGCTCTTCTCGCCGCCCGAGATGGTGCTCGCGCCGTTCGAGACGATGGCCGAGCGCGAGGCGCACATGAGCCAGCGGTACTGGGAGAAGGGCGGGCTGCGCCGCGCGCTGATGGACCTCACCGGCATGGGCGTCGACGAGGCGAAGGCCGCGGTGGACGCGCTCGGCGATCGCGCGATCCCCGAGGTCTACGCGCGCCTGCTCGAGCTCTCGGGCGAGCGCATCCTCGTCGACAAGTGCCCGCACCTCGCGATGCTCGGGCGACCCGGGCTCGAGCGCGTGGCGCGCTGGTTCCCCGACGCGCGCTACGTGTGGCTCGTGCGGCACCCGGGGAGCGTGATCCGGAGCGCGGCCAGCATGCCGATGGCGGAGGTGATGCTGAAGGGCGTCGACGGCGACGTCGCGCACTTCTGGCGCCTCGCGAACGAGGCGTGCCGGGACTTCCTCGCGGAGGTCCCGCGCGAGCGCTGGCTCCGCGTCCACTACGAGGAGCTCGTGCGCGAGCCCGAGGCCACGATGCGCGCGGTGTGCGCGCTCCTCGACGTGCCTTTCGACGCGAAGGTGCTCGAGCCGTACGAGGGCGATCGGATGCGCGAGGGTCCCAAGGGCGCGCGCGCGATCGGCGACTCGAACATGGTCGCGCGCGGCAAGATCGATCCGTCGCTCGCGACCTCGTGGCTCGCCGGGTGGGACCCGCGCTCGGTGCCCAACGAGGTGATCACGCTCGCGCGCGAGCTCGGCTACTCGATCGATCTCGAGGCGCGGACCCCGCTCGCGGAGCTGTCGAGCGAGCTCGGCGCGTTCCTCGACGCGGTGCGCGAGCTCGAGCGCGGGATCGATCTCCCCTCCGACCTCGACGCGATCGAGGGGCGCCGGTTCCTCTTGCGGATGATGTCCGCGAGCCTCGACACGTTCCTCGAGCACGCCGACGTCGAGCGCCCGCGCTTCCACCACTCGGAGGGCCCGACGCGAAAGATGTTCGCGGACTGCCCCGACACCGACTACCTGCGCGCGCCGATCCGTATGGCGCCGGGCCGCGTGTACCGGGTGTGGGGCCGCATCCCGGAGGGCACGACGTACGTCGGCGTGCTGCTCTACGGCAAGGGCGGGCGCGTCGGGAACCGGCTCTCCGACGAGGCGCTCTCGATCGACGCCGACGGGCGCTTCGAGCTGCGCGTGGCGATGGAGGAGCAGCCCGGGACGTGGCTCCGCGCCGATGGCGACGAGACCGCGGTCATGGTCCGCCAGTACTTCGTGGATCGGGGGCGCCAGCCGCCGATCGAGGTGCACGTGGAGCTCGAGGCCCCGGCGCCGGCTCCGCAGCGCACGCTCGAGGCGCCCGCGATGAGCGACGGGCTCCGGCGCGCGTCGCGCATGGTCAAGACGATTTTCGATCGTACGATCGGCGCGTACCACATGGCGACCAAGGCGGGGCTCAACCGGTTCTTCGAGATCGGCGGCGAGGCGCTCTTCCCGACGCCCGACAACCTCTACCAGGTCACGTGGTACCGCTTCGCGCCGGGGCAGCTCTTGCTCGTGCGCGGCCGGCTCCCCGAGGCCCGCTACTACTCGTTCGCGGTGTACGACGCGTGGATGGAGAGCCTCGACTACGAGCGCCACCCGCGGTGCTCGCTCAACCACGAGCAGCTCGTGACGGACGCCGAGGGTCGGTTCGAGGTGTGCCTCGCCGCCGAGGATCCCGGGCACCCGAACTGGATCGACGTGGCGGGGCACCACGCGGGCTACGTGCTCGTGCGCTCGCTCCTCCCGAAGGGCGCGCTCCCGCCGCTCGAGACGCAGGTGCTCTTCGTCTCGGAGTGGAAGGGCTCGCAGGCGAGCGCGGCGGTGCCGGCGTGAGGCGCGCGCTGGCGCTGCTGGTGTTCGCGTCCGCGTGCGACGGAGCGGTCCCCTCGGTCGACGCCGCGACGGACGCGGCGGGCGGCGCCGACGCGGGCGGCGCCGACGCCGCGCCGCCGCCGGGGCTCGTCGTGACGACGACCTCCGGCGACGTCGCGGGTGTCCAGGACGACGGGATCGCGGTCTTCCGCTCGATCCCCTACGCGGCCCCGCCGGTCGGCGCGCTCCGCTTCGCGCGGCCCGCGCCGCACCCGGGCTGGACCGACGTGCTCGACACGACGGCGACCGACGCCACGCTCGCGTGCCCGCAGCTCGATCGCACGACCGACGCCTTCCGCGGCGAGGAGGACTGCCTGGTGCTCAGCGTGTATGCGCCGCTCGACGCGGCCGGCGCGCCGACGATGGTGTTCATCCACGGCGGCGGGTTCACGGGAGGCTCGGGCAACGAGCCGCTCTACGACGGGCGCGCGCTCGCGGCGCGCGGCGTGGTCGTGATCACGATGAACTACCGCCTCGGGGTGCTCGGGTTCCTCACGCACGACGCCCTCGTCGAGGACGACGGCGGCGCGGGGAACCTCGGCCTCTTCGACCAGCGCCTCGCGCTCGAGTGGATCCGCGACAACGCCGCGGCGTTCGGCGGCGACGCCGCCAACGTCACGATCTTCGGCGAGAGCGCGGGCGCGGTGAGCGTGATGCTCCAGATGGCCTCGCCGGGCTCGGCCGGGCTGTTCGCGCGCGCGATCGTCGAGAGCGGCGGCGGCGGCTTCGGCTACGACGCGCAGGCCGAGGCGATCGCGCACCACGCGCCGATGGTCGAGGCGATCGGCTGCGGCGGCGCGAGCGACGTCGTGGCGTGCCTGCGCGCCGAGCCCGACGTCGAGGCGATCACGCGGGCGATGAGCGCCGCGGGCCTCTCGGCGCTCGGCCTCCCCGCGGTCGGGCCGCACGTCGACGGCGCGTTCCTCCCCGATCAGGCCCACGACCTCATCGCGAGCGGCGCGGACGACGTGCCGTTCTTCGTCGGCAGCAACGCGGACGAGGCCACGGTGTTCACGCGGACGATCCCGGTCCCGACGCGCCTCGAATTCCGGGCGATCCTCCTCCCGATCTACGGTGACGCGACGTCCGACGCGATCCTCGCGATCTACGACGCGGCGACGTTCCCGCTCGCGAAGGCCGCGTTCGACGCGTTCTTCGGCGAGGTCGGCTTCGTGTGCCCCGCGCTCTCCATCGCGGCGGCCGGCGCACCTGGCGCGCCGGTGCACGCGTACCACTTCACGCGCACGCTGTCGGGCCTCGCGGGGGCGCTCGGCGCGTTCCACGGGCTCGAGCTCGTCTACGTCTTCGGCCATCCCGACATCGCGCCGAGCTACGTGCCGAACGACGACGACTGGGCGCTCGTCGAGACGATGCAGAGGGCGTGGATCGGCTACGCGACGGACGGCGTACCCGTCTTCGAGCCCGGGCCGCTCCCGGCCTACGACCCCGCCGCGCCGAGCTTCGCGATCTTCGACGAGCCGCCCGCGCTCGCGGCCGAGATCGCGGGCGGCCGCTGCGCCGAGCTCGCGGCGCTCGGCCTCGGCATCCCGCCGCCCTGAGGTACGCTCGCCGCCATGAGCGACGACACGCGGTTCGTGCGCCCGCCCCAGGGTCGGTTCGCGATCGGGTGCGCGGCGCTGTTCATCGGGCTCCCCGCGGTCGGCTTGGCGCTCGGCCTCGGGATGACCGATCCCCGCCTCGCCGCGATCCCGCTCGCGGTCGGGCTGGGGATCGTGGCGATCGCCTACCTCGTGTTCAACGAAGAGGTGAGCGCGACCCTCGACGCGCGCGGCCTCCGGCTCGCGCGTGCGCGCGTGCTCTTCGGCTGGCGAATGGCCGAACGCGTGGACTGGGAGATCTCCGCCGAGGCGCTCACCGAGGCCCGCGAGATCCAGACGAAGCGACCGGCGAAGAACGGGGGCTGGAGCACGTCCACGGAGCTGCGCCTGCCGGAGGGCCGGACGCTCGACGCCGCGCTCCTCGGCGGCGCGGAGGACGGTCGGGGCCCGTACCGCCAGCTCGTGAAGGCGCTGCGCGAGCGGCTCGGCGCCGCGTTCCGCCGCGAGGAGCGCACGGGGTGACTGCAAGTCGAATTGCGAGCATGAACGCGTCGAGGGCACGGGCTGCCCCGTCGACGAAGACCGTGCGGGCTCGCGTGCGCGCTCGGCGCGTGCCGGCGGCCCCGACGTGCATCGGCGGCTCCTGCCCCGAGACGCCGCCCCGGGGGCGTACCCTCGGGGGCGCCGTAACCGGGCCGCGCCAAGGGCCGTCCTCCGGCGCGCGTCCGTCGCCCATGCACGCACGCCTCCTCGTCCTCCTCGCCGCGCTCCTCGTCGTCCCCGCCGCGCCGGCCGCCGCGCAGGATCGGTCTGCCCGCGAGCTCCGCATCCCCGAGGCCTTCCGCGGACGCGCGCCCCGGCGAGGCCGCGAGCTCCGCGTGCCGCGCGGCTTCGACGTCCGCACGTCGGCGGCGGAGCGCGCGCGCGCGCGGCGCGCGGAGCTGCGGACGCCCGCGGGCTGGCGACGCTGAGCTACCCCGCGCTCACTCCCAGGTCGCGGCGCAACGCGCCGTCCGCGCGGTCGAGGGCGTGCTCGGCGCGATCGCGTCGACGGCGTCGCAGAGCGCGTGGCGATGCACTACGTCCGGCGCGCGGCCACCGGAGTTGAAGTACTGGGGCATCGGCATCGAGCAAATCGTCTGGACGAGCGCGGGCGCGCTCGCGGGCGCCGCGCGCGCCGACGCGGTGGCCATCCCCGCGAGCACCGCGAGCGCGCCCTCGTACAGCGCGGCGGTCCCCGGCGCGGTCCCGCTGCCCGCCCACTCGGGGTCCGCGGCGATCCCCGCGCTGCTCTCCGCGAGCGCCCCGGCCCGGCGCAGCGCCTCGGCGCCGAGCCCGAAGCCCGCCATCCGATCGAGCACGCGCTCGACCTCCTCGCGCCGCGCAGAGTCGAGGCGCCCGAGCGCCGCGTCCGCCGCGGCGGTGCGATCGCCGTGCGCGCGCGCGGCCATCGCGCGCCAAGCGCGCGGAGGATCGGCGGACGACGTGCCCGAGCACGAGGCGACGACGAAGGTGAGGACGACGAGCGTGCGCATCCCCCGAGCTTACCCCGCGCGGCCCCGCCGGAGGCGATCGAGCGCGACGGCGGCGACGATGATCGCGCCGACGAGGATCTCCTGCACGTAGGTGGGCACGCCGCTGAGCGTGCAGCCGTTCGAGAGCACGCTCATGAAGAACGCGCCCAGCAGCGCGCCCGCGATCGAGCCGCGGCCGCCGCTCAGCGAGCCGCCTCCGATCACGACCGCGGCGATCACGTCGAGCTCGAGGCCGATCGCGGTCGTCGGATCGCCGACGGTGAGCCGCCCGTACTGCATCACGCCCGCGATCCCCGCGAAGAGGCCCGCGAGCGCGTACACGCCGAGCTTCACGCGCTCGACGGGCACGCCGCACAGCCGCGCGGTCGCCTCGTTGCTCCCGATCGCGTAGGTGTGCACGCCGAACACCGTGCGCCGCAGGACCAGCGTCATCAGCGCGGCGAGGACGAGCGTGATCCACACGCCCTTCGCGAGCAGGAGCCACGCGGGGTCGGGTGTCTTGGTCATCAGCGCGCCGAGCCAGCCCGCGTCCGCGCGCACCGTCTGCTCGTCCGCGAGCCACTTCGCGACGCCGCGCGCGATGCCCATCGTTCCGAGGGTCACGATGAACGGCACGATCGAGAGCCGCGTGATCAGGAGGCCGTTGACGAGGCCCACCCCCGCGCCGATCGCGAGCCCGCCGGCGAGCGCGACGAGCTCGCCGTGCCCCCCGCGCAGGAGGATCGCGGTGACGACGGACACGAGCGCGATCACCGAGCCGATCGAGAGGTCGATCCCGCCCGAGATCATCACGTAGGTCATCCCGATCGCGCCGAGCCCGACGATCACGGTCTGCGTCGCGACGGTCTTGAAGTTGTAGGCGCTCACGAAGCGGTCGGGCGCGAGCACCGCGAAGAGGAGCATCACGACGACCAGCCCGACGAGCGGTCCCGCGACGTCGAGCGAGGCGCGCAGCCGCTCCCTCACGCGGCCCCCCGTGTCGCCTCGTCGAGGAGCGCGACCTCGGTCCAGTCCGCCGCGGCGCGCGCGGCGCCGAGGCGCCCGCGGTGCATCACCGCGATCCGATCACAGATCCCGAGGAGCTCGGGCAGGTAGCTGGAGACGACCACCACCGCCTTGCCCTTCGCCGCGAGCTCGCCGATCAGCCGGTAGATCTCGACCTTGCTGCCCACGTCGATCCCGCGCGTCGGCTCGTCGAGGAGGAGCACGTCCGCGTCCTGGTGGAGCAGCCGCGCGATCGCGACCTTCTGCTGGTTGCCGCCGCTGAGCTCGCCGATGGGCTGCTCGGGCCCCGCGACCTTGATCGAGAGCGCACCGATCCACCGCTGGGTGCTCGCCGCGCGCGCCTTCGGGTCGAGCCAGCCGAGCCGCGCGAAGGGCCGCGCGTTCGACAGCGTGAGGTTCTCCGCGACGGTGCGACCGAGCGCGAGGCCCTCTTCCTTGCGGTCCTCCGACACGAGGCCGAGGCCCTGCGCGATCCGCGCGCGGACGCCGCGGCCGCCATCCTCGACGCCCGCCACCTTCACGCGCCCCGCGCGCACCGCCGCGAGCCCGAACACCGCGCGCAGGAGCTCGCTCCGGCCGGCCCCGACGAGGCCCGCGATCCCGACCACCTCGCCGCGGCGCAACGTCAAGCTCACTTGCTTCGGGAGCACCGCTCCCGCGAGCGCGTCGAGCTCGAGGATCGGCTCCCCGGGCTCGCACGGGGGTCGCGTCGGGTAGGCCTCGTCGAGGCTCCGCCCGACCATCGCCTCGACCATCGCGCCGATGCTCGTCGACGCGACGTCGCCGCTCGTCACCGTGCGCCCGTCTCGGAGCACCGTGAAGCGCGCGGCCACGCGCTTCACCTCCTCGAGGAAGTGCGAGATGTAGACGATCGACACCCCGCGCGCCTGGAGCCGGCGGATCACCTCGTAGAGCGTCTCGGTCTCGGCGGCCGAGAGCGAGCTCGTCGGCTCGTCGAGCACCACGAGCTTGGCGTCGCCGACGAGCGCGCGCCCGATCTCGACGAGCTGCCGCGCGCCGGGCCCGAGCTCTCGGACGCGGCGATCGGCCACGACGTCCGGGTGCGCGAGCACCTCGAGGATCTTCGCGACGCGGGCCGCGTCCGGCCGCGGTCGCAGCCACCCCAGGCGCGCGGTCTCTCGACCGAGCAAGAGGTTCTGCGCCACGGTGAGGTCCGGCGCGAGGTTGAGCTCCTGGTAGACCATCGCCACGCCGCGCGCGAGCGCGTCGCTGGGCCGGCGGGGCGCGTACGGGGCGCCGTCGAGCACCATCGTGCCCGCATCGGGGACCACCGCGCCCGAGAGCACCTTCATCAGCGTGCTCTTCCCCGCGCCGTTCTCGCCGACGAGCGCGTGCACCTCGCCCCGACCAACCGCGAGGTCGATCCCCGCGAGCGCTCGCACCGCGTCGAAGCGCTTCTCGACGCCGCGCATCGTCAGGAGCGGAGAGGTCATCGGGCCGCATCATGCCCGAGGTCGGCGATCAGCGGCCGAAGAGCGTCGCGCTGCGGGGCGGACGCAGGCTCTCGACCACCTCGTTCCCCGTGGTCGGGTGGCGCCCGTGCAGCGTCACGTGATCCACGCCGAGGAAGCCGAGCGTGACGTGGATGTGATCGAGGAAGGCGTCCTCGGCGTCGATCGGGAGCATCGCGCGCGCGGCGCACTCGCCGCCACCGTTCCGCTGCACGAGCACGAGGAAGCGCTGCTCCGGGAAGCCGCCGAGGTACATCTCGAGCCACACGCCGTTCGGGGCCGCCGTGCGGACGTGCTGCCGGGTGATGCCGTAGGCGCGCTCGTCGAGGGAGTTGAGCTCGCCGACCGCGGGCTGGCCCGGCTCGAAGCGGCGCCAGTACGCATAGAGCGGAGTGGGCCCCACCGGCTGGCACGTGGCGTCGAGGCGGATCCCGTAGTCCACGCGGTTCCGGTCGTCGCTCTTCGAGATGTAGAAGATCGTCCGAACGTCGTGCGCTCCGAACGTCACGTCGGCGGCCGCCGGCGAGGGCACGAGGCCGGCGTAGAGGCCGCTGATCACAGCGACCGAGACCCACGCGCGTGCGACGCTCATCGCCGACAGGGTAGGGCACTCGAGGCCCGCGTGCGAAACGCCTGGTCGATGGAGCCGGTGCAGACGTCCACGAGATGGGCCATGCTCGCGTCATGCGGACCCTCGCGATGCTGATCTTCCTCACGGCCTCGAGCGGCGCCCTCGCCCGCGCGGAGGCCCCCGAGACCCTGCGCGGCGGGCGCCCCGGGCCCGCCGCGATCTACGTCGACGGCGTGAAGATCGGCGCCGAGCTCCCCGCGCTCCCGAAGCAGCTCCCCGTGCGGGCGGGCCGCTGCACCTCGAGCGGCTGCACCCTGATCGTCACCTACTGAGCGCTCGCATGGCCGCGATCTACGGCTACGACGATCCGGGGACGCAGGCGCTGATGCTCCTCGATCGCGCGCGGACCGCGGCGTTCGCGCGCGCGATCGAGGCGCGCGTCGGGCCCGACGACGTGGTCCTGGATCTCGGGAGCGGCAGCGGCGTGCTCGCCCTCCTCGCCGCGCGCGCGGGGGCGCGGCGCGTGTACGCCGTCGAGCAGACCGCGATGGCGGAGGTGATCCGCGAGAACGCGCTCGCCAACGGGCTCGCCGATCGCGTCGAGGTCCTGCGCACGCCGCTCGAGGATCTCACGCCCGGCGCGCTCCCGGATCCGCCGACCGTGATCCTCTCCGAGATGCTCGGGCACTTCGCCCCCGACGAGCACGGCCATCGGCTCTATCGGATCGCGGCCCGTCACTCGGTGGCGAGCCCGACCCTGATCCCCGCGAGCTACCGGATCCACTTCGGCGTCGCGAACGTCGCGGCGCTCGCCCGAGAGCTCGCGCTGCTCGAGGACTGCCACGGCGTGCGCCTCACGGGGCTCGTCGAGCGCCTGCGCAGCCGACCGATCATCGGCGGGGTCGGTCCCGAAGAGCTCCTCGGGCCCGAGGCGGTCAGCGGGACCCACGCGTTCCTCGAGCCGCGCCCGGAGCGGTACGAGGCGACGGTGGTGCCCACGCGCGCCGGCGAGGCCAACGCGATCGTGGCGTCCTTCGAGTCCGACCTCGCGCCGAGGGTCACCCTCTCGACGCGCCCGGACGCCGAGACCACCCACTGGCGCCAGCTCCTGCTCCCGCTCTGGCCGCCGCTGCCGTGCGAGCCGGGGCGGCCCGTCGAGCTGTCCGTTCGCCCGCTCCTCGTGACGGTGCGCGGGACCTGGGCGTGGAGCGCGCGCTCGGGCGACGAGGTCCGCGGCGGCGACGCGATGAAGGCGCTCACCGCGACGACGATGCACGAGCTCGCCGCGCAGCTCGGCCTGCGCCTCACGACGACGCCGCCGCTCGGCCCGCCGAACCGGCGGCTCCGCGCCTTCGCCGCGATCCTCGGAGGCCCGCTCGACGGAGTGGGGATCGACGCGCTGGCGGAGCGCTTGCGCGCGGCGATGCCGGGCGAGTTCCCGGACGCGATCGACGCCCGGGACGAGGTCCTCGAGCTGCTCCGCGCTGCCCGCATGATCTGAGTCTCCGAGGGGGCTGCGCGCCCCCTCCCCCAGCGCCAGGGCCCCCTCCCTCGTCCGAACGCGCTGGCGCGCGTTCGCTCCCCACGCTGCGCGTGGGGGCCCCCTCGACCGACGGCCGGCGCTGCGCGCCGGCCTGGGCTCGATCGACCCCCGGTCGGCCTCGGCTCGCTCGATCTGTCGACAGTCTCTGAGTCTTCGCGGGGCCCCCCGGCGATGCTCCCACACGCCTCGAATAAGTGTCTACTTGACGCCATATCAGTTCGTGTCTACATGACACGTGTCAGATGGCGGTCGGAATCAGAGCCCTCGCGTGCCCGCACTGCGGTGCGCCGCTCCTCCCCGAGGGCGGCAAGTCCGCGGTGTGCGAGTACTGCGGCCGCACGCTCGTCGACCTGCCGCCGACGTGGTGGGCGCGGGCCGTCGCGGTGCCCCCGTGGGAGGGCCGGCCCGAGGACCGGGGCAAGCCGCGGGTCGGGCTCGGCAAGCACCGCTACGTGCTCGACGCGAAGATCGGGACGGGAGACCACTCCGACGTGTGGCGCGCGCACCGCGACGCGCGCCTCACCGAGACCGTCGCGCTCAAGATCGCGCGCGACGCCGCGGGCCCCGGCGCGGCGGCGGTCGCCGCCGAGCACCGCGTGCTCGAGCGCCTGGCGGGGAGCGGCGCGGCCGGCGCCGCGCACTTCGCGCGGCTGATCTCCGTGCCGGTGGCCTTCGGGACGCTCCGGGGCGAGGGCCCCGCGCACCCGGCGGCCGCGTATCGGTGGCGTCACGGGTTCGTCCACACGATTTGCGACGTACGGCGGCGCCATCCGGGCGGCGTCGATCCCCGCATCGGCGTGTGGATGTGGAAGCGCGTGCTCGAGGTGCTCGCGTGGGTCCACGCGAGCGGCTTCGTCCATGGCGACGTGGCGCCGCAGCACTGCCTCGTGCACCCCACGGCCCACGGGATCGCGCTCGTCGGCTGGACCCGCGCCGCGTGGCGCTACGGCAAGGCCGGGGCCCTCTCGCCGGCGCTCGATCTCGCGGCGAGCGCGCGCGTGTTCGAGCACGCGCTCGGCGGCGAGGACGGACGGTTCCCGCGCGGGGTGCCCGGCACCCTGGCCCGCCTGGCCGAGACCGTCGGGGACCCCGCGAGCGCCGGCGACGACGCGTGGACGATCCACGGCGAGCTCGTGCGCCTCGCGCACGACCAGTTCGGCCCCCCCGCCTACACGCCTCTGGCCCTCGACGACGAGGGCTGACGAGAGACCACCAACGAGGAGCGACGATCATGGGATACGGCAGCTACAGCTTCACCGCGCACCGCGCGCTCGCCGACGGGCGCGCCAAGGCGCCCCGCGAGGCGGTGTTCACGCAGCGCAAGTGCCACCCGCTGATGAGCCCGCTCGGCCTGCGCGTCCGCGAGAGCCGCGACAGCGAGGCGCACCCGAATTCGCTGGGGATCGTGTTCGCCCTCGACGTCACGGGCTCGATGGGCGACATCCCCGACCGGCTCGCGCGCAAGGACCTCCCGACCTTCATGAAGACGCTCCTCGGTTGCGGCATCGAGGACTCGCAGGTGCTCTTCATGGCCGTCGGCGACGCGACCTGCGACGGCGCGCCGCTGCAGATCGGGCAGTTCGAGTCCGAGGCCGAGCTCATGGATCAGTGGCTGACGTGGAGCTTCCTCGAGGGGGGGGGCGGCGGTGGCAACCACGAGTCCTACGAGCTCGGGCTGTACCTCGCGGCGCGGCACACCTCGATCGATTGCTGGGAGAAGCGCGGGCACCGCGGCTACTTCTTCATGACCGGCGACGAGAACCCGTACCTGCGGATCTCGAAGAAGCAGGTCCTCGATCTCGTCGGCGACGAGCTGGACGACGACCTCCCGATCGAGCGCATCGTCGAGGAGCTCAGCGTCGCGTACGAGCCCTTCTTCCTCATCCCCGACCCGGGGCGCGGCGCGCGCTGCGGGAAGGTGTGGCGCGATCTGCTGGGCGATCACGCGATCCAGCTCGAGTCGTCCGAGGACACCGTGCCCGCGAGCGCGATCCTGGTGGGGCTCGCCGAGGGCGTCCTCGGCAGCGTCGAGGAGGCCGCCGAGCGCCTCCGCGCCGACGGGCTGTCGCGGGAGCGCGCGGGGGCGATCGCGCGCGCGGTGACGCCGTATGCGGCCACGCGGGTCGGCCGCACGCGCGAGGGCATGCACTGAAGGACGCCGAGCCCGAGGAGACGACGATGTGGATGAACGCAAGTCGAGTGGACAGGCGCGCGAGCGTGGTCGTCGACCTCGGGCTCGGGGACGCGGGTAAGGGCACGGTCGTGGACTTCCTCGTCCGCGACCGCGCCGCCCACACCGTGATCCGGTTCAACGGCGGGGCGCAGGCGGGCCACAACGTGGTGACCGCCGACGGCCGCCATCACACGTTCTCGCAGCTCGGCGCGGGCACGTTCGTCCCGGGCGTGCGGACGTACCTGAGCCGCTTCGTGGTCGTGCACCCGACCGCGCTGCTCGTCGAGGAGCGGCGCATCCGCGAGGCGGGCGTCGGCGACGCGCTCGCGCGGCTCCGCATCGCGGACGAGGCGCTCGTCACCACGCCGCACGTGCAGGCGCTCGGGCGGCTGCGCGAGCTCGCGCGCGGCGCGGCCCCGCACGGGACCACGGGCGTCGGCGTCGGCGAGACCGTGAAGATCTCGCTCGAGGCCCCGGAGCTGGCGATCCGCGCGCGCGATCTCGAGCGGCCCGCCGCGCTGCGCCGAACGCTCGAGCGGCTGCGCGAGCACGCGGCGGCAGCGGCGGGTCCCATGGAGGCGCTCGACGCCCGGGCCCGCGAGGAGCGCGAGGCGCTGCTCTCGCGGGACGTCGTCGAGGCGTGGCTCGAGGCGATCGCGCCGCTCCTCGCGCGCCGCGGCCTCTTCGTCGGGCCCGAGCACCTCGACGCCGTGCTCCACGAGCCCGGCGAGGTCGTGCTCGAGGGCGCGCAAGGCGTCTTGCTCGACGAGTGGCGCGGCTTCCACCCGCACACCACGTGGAGCACGTGCACGACCGAGAACGCGCTCGCGTTGCTCGCGGGCTACGAGGGCGCGCTCGAGCGAATCGGCGTGCTGCGCAGCTACGCGACGCGGCACGGCGCGGGTCCGTTCCCGACCGAGCGCGAGGAGCTCCGGCGGCTCGAGGAGCCGCACAACGCCGACGCCGGCTGGCAGGGGCGCTTCCGGCGCGGCTGGCTCGATCTGCCGCTCACGCGCTACGCGCTCGCGTGCTCGCCGGTGGACGCGCTCGCGCTCACGCACCTCGATCGCGTCGAGCCCGGGTGGCGCGCGTGCGTGGGCTACGAGGGGCTCGATCGACCGCTCGTGCCCGCCCCGGATCCCCACGACCTCGAGCACGTCGAGGCGCTGGGCGCGGCGCTCGGGCGCGTCGCCCCGATCCTCGAGCCCACGCCGCCCGATCTCGCGGCCTGGGTCGAGGGCGTGCTAGAGGTGCAAGTGAAGTTGACGTCGCACGGGCCGCGCGCGGAGGACAAGCGCTGGCGTGCACGGTGACGGCGCGGAGCGACACGAGGCGCGCGAGATCCTCGGGGACACGCTCGAGGCGGTGAACCTCCCGCGCCTCGAGGGGCACGGCGTCCCCGCGACCACGTGCTGGCGCACGCGAGGCCGAGCGCGACGAGCCACGTGAGAGGCGAGGCGAGGCGTGCTGCGACGGAGCAGCCCGCCGTCGCCGGACGCTCGGCGACCGGGGACACGTGCGCCGCGATCTCGAGGGGCGGAGGCTCTGTGCAGAACGCGCGGTCGCCCATTCGCACGCACTCGCCCGAGCGGCACTCGCTGCCGACGACGCACTCGGCGCCTCCCTCGGAGCAGCCCTCGTCCGGTACGCCGTTGCAGTCGTCGTCGCCGTCGTTGCACGTCTCCTCGGCGGGCGTGCACGGCGGCTCGGCGCCGAGCGCGTCCATCACGAGCGCGTGTTGGCGCGCGATCTCGACGAAGTAGGTCTCGGGGGCGGCGCAGTCGGGGTCGAGACCGAAGCTCGTGATGCCGACGACGCGGCCCGCTCCGTCGAGCGCGGGCCCGCCGCTGTCGCCGACGCAGGTCCACGCGGGGCCGGCGGTCTCGAACAGATCGAGGAAGAGCTCGGTCACGATCGCCTCGCCGCGGAACTTGCGACCGCCGCCCGCGTCGGCGGTGCTCCCGAAGCCCACGAGCGTCAGCGCGTCGCCGACCCGCGGCGTGTGGAGCGCGAGCTCGAGCGGTGCGATCCCCGTGATGTCCGCGTCGAGCAGGAGCACCGCCGCGTCGCGGCCCGCGTCGTAGTCCGCGGGCGTGAAGTCCCCCGGCGTGGTGCGGAGCGCGGCGACCCCGACCTCCTGCTCGATCGCGTCGAACGCGTTGTGGGTGACCATCACGCGCAGCTCGGCGAGCGGGATCGCGGTGTACGGCCCGCCGGGGCTCGCTTGCTCGAAGGCGCAGTGCTTCGCGCTCAGGACCGCGCGTGGTGCGATCAGCGAGCCGGTGCACATCCCCTCGATGCGCCCGCCGACCACGCGCGCGACCGCGACCACGGCGGGGAAGCCGACCTCGCGCTCGCCCATCACGATCGCGGCCTCGTGCCGCGTGGGCGCCGCGCAGCCGGCGAGGAGGAGGGCGAGGACGGCGCGGCGCATGCCCCGATGGTGCGTCAGTCGAGCGGCAGGGTCACGTGCACGATACGGCCGGTCTCGCCTCCGACGCGGCGCTGCACGTAGCCGACGAAGGCGCGCCCGTCGGGGCCGAGGCTCAGATCGGCGGCCACCGCCTTGCCGCCGGCGTCCTCGAGCCGCGTGAGCCGGGCGAGGCCGGTGCCGTCCGCGCCGATCCACCACCAGTCCGTGCCCCGATCGCGGTTGCCCGCGTTCGACATCCAGATCAGGTGCTCGCCGGACGGCGTGAACGCGGCGTGCTCGTTGTAGGCGTGCGTGGTCCAGCGCTCGAGCCCGTCGAGCGTCTCCGCGTCGATCGTGTAGACGTCGTTCCGCGCACCCGCGAGGTTCGCCGTGAACACCCAGCGCGTCCCGTCGGGCGACAGGCCGTGGTTCTCGAAGAAGCCATCGTGCGCGAGGGTGGTGGCGCGGACGTCCTCGAGGTGCGGCGTCGGCTCGAGGACCAGGGTCGCGCGGCGCAGCTCCCAGCGACCGAGAAGTCCTTCGGCGGTGGGCTCGACTCCACCGAGCATCTGCGACCAGGTGAGCACCTCGTCGTGGATGTGCGGGTGCAAGACGCCTTGCCCCGGCTCGTCCGGCACGTCGGTGAGCGGGAAGGCCTCGCTCCCGTCGGCGCGGACGAGCCACAGATCGTTGCGCGTCCCGCGGCCCGGGTGCACCGCGAACGCGGGCGCGTCGCTCTCCGCCTTCTCGGCCTGCACGACGAGCCACCCGCCCGACGGGTGCCACGCGGGCTGCCCGACGTTCCGAGCCGGGAGGCCCGGCGTCGTGCAGGTGAGGCAACGGACATCGGTCCCGTCCGGCCGCATCGTCCACACGTCGAAGAACCCGTCCTCGCCGAGCCGATCGAAGGCCACGAGATCGAGGGCCGCGCTCCAGTCCACGCGTCCCCCGTCCTCGGTGAGCACCGTGACCTCGACGACTCCGGACAGATCCTCGTGAGGCGCGTCGTCCCCGAGCGGCGTCGTTGGCGGCCGGCAACCGAGCAGCGCGAGCACGAGGAGCGCGATGCGCATGCCCGTTCGTGGCGCCCCCCATCGGCTGTGTTCATCCCCAGGTCACTCGTCGAGGATGGAGAGGTCCGGCGCGAGGAGCGCGGCGATCGCGGGCTCTTCCATGTTCTCGCGGGTGACCATCGTGGCGCCGGTGTCGATGCGGGGCTCGACCGCGGTGCCGTCCAGGTGGTCGACGGCGGCGCGGACGGCCAGGTCGCCCATGCGCACGGGGTTCTGGAGCACGAGGCCGTGGACGTGGCCCTGCCGCAGGGCGTCCACGAGGCCTTCGTTCGCGTCGAACCCGACGAGCTTCACCGCCCCCGCGCGGTCGGCGTCGGTGAGCGCGCGGAGCATGCCGAACGTGGTCGACTCGTTCGGGGTGAACACGCCGCCGACGTCGGGGTGCCGCACGAGCAAGTTCTCCGCGGTCGCGTACGCGGTCTCGGTGGTCGCGCCGCCGTACTGGTTCGAGCTCACGATGGTGATCCCCGCGAAGCGCTGCTGCATCGTCTCGAGGAACCCCGCCTCGCGCCGCGACGTCGAGTCCGAGCCCTCCTGGTAGCGCATGACGAGCACGGAGCCGCTCCCCCCGAGGAGCTCGTTCATGCGCTCCGCCGCGAGCACGCCGCCCTGGTAGTTGTCCGTCGCGACGAACGAAACGCGACCGTCCCACTCGATCCCGCTGTCGAAGATCACGACCGGGATCCCCTCGCGGGTCGCCTCGGTCGCCACCGGCACGAGCGCGGTGTCGTCGAGCGGCGCGAGCACGATCGCCGACACGCCGCGCGAGATCATGTCCTCGACCACGCGGATCTGCGCCGCGCGATCGTCCTCGCGCACCGGCCCCTGCCAGAGGATCTCTACCCCGCGATCGCGGCCCGCGCCCAGCGCGCCCGCGTGGACGGAGCGCCAGAAGACGTGGGTGGTCCCCTTCGGGATCACCGCGATCGTGCGGGCCTCGCCCGAGGCGCCGGGCTCGCCGGCGGTGCCTTCGGAGCACTCGCAGCCCGCGAGCACGAGGATCGACAGCACGATGACGAAGGCGCGCATCGCGGCAACTCATCCGAAGGCGAGGGCGGTGTCAAGCGGAAGGACTTCGGATACGGTCCCGCGCATGAGCACGTCCAAGAAGGTCGCGATCTTCTGGCCGGGCGACGCCCGGCGCATCCCGAACGAGCTGGCCACGCCGAACGCCGAGGAGGCGACGCGGCAGCTCGAGCGCGCGCTCCGCAAGCTCGGTCGCGCGCCCTACCGCGTCGAGGGCTTCCTCGAGAAGCCGCACGAGGCGATCGAGAAGCTCGGCCCGATCGACGATCCGATGGTCGGCGTGTGTGTCCACTGGTTCTACGGGCCGCACACGACCGAGGGCGTCGTCGGCAAGGACCACCCGCTGCTCCTCGCGAGCAACTTCAGCGGGCGCTGGCCGGGGCTCGTCGGGCTGCTCAACACGGGCGCGTGCCTCGAGTCCCTGGATCGGCCGCACTCGCGGATCTGGACCGACGCGGCCGACTGGACCGAGGACGCGACGTTCATGGCGCGCCTCGACGAGTGGTGCTCGAGCGGCGCGGTCCGCTACGGCGAGGAGGCGATCGCCCGCCACGCGCCGGTGAGCGCGGCCGCGAGCGCGCGCGCCAAGGCGGTGGCCAAGCAGCTCCGCGATCGGCGCGCCCTCATCCTGATGCTCGGCGACACGTCGATGGGGATGATCAACGGCTACTTCGGGCCGCGCCTCCTCCAGCACCACGGCTTCGCCGAGCACAAGGTCGACCAGGCCTGGATCCTCGATCGCGGGCGCCGGATCGACGAGCGGCGGATCGACGACGCGCTGGCGTTCGTGAAGGACCGCGGCGTCACCTTCCACTGGCAGGACGACTTCACCGAGGACAGCACGCGCGAGCAGCTCCGCGACTACCTCGTGGTCCTGGATCTGCTCGGCGAGTTCAAGGCCGACTGCCTCGGCTGGCAGTACCAGCTCGGGCTGATCCCGCTCCGTCCGCCGAGCGACTTCGCGGAGGGCCTGCTGAACTCGGCGTGCCGCCCCGAGTCCGACGGCGCGCCGATCGCGACGGCGACGGAGGCCGACCAGGGCAACGTGATCCCGCAGGAGATGCTCAAGCGCCTGCTGACGCAAAAAGGCTTGCACTCTGCGGTGATGTTCCACGACGTGCGCTGGGGCGCGGAGCACGACGGGCGGTTCCTGTGGGTCCTCTTGAACAGCGGGAGCTGCGGCGCCTACGCGTTCAACCACGACCCGGACACGCTGCGCGGCGCGCACACCTACCGGCAGCCCAAGCTCTACTTCCCGACGCCCGGCGGCACGTTCGCGGGGGAGAGCCTGCCCGGCGAGATGACCTGGGCCCGCAGCTACCTCAAGGGCGGCAAGCTCTGGATGGACGTCGGCCGCGGCGAGGTCGTGAAGCTCCCGCCGAAGGTGCGCGACGCGTGGTGGGAGGGCACCACGCGCGAGTGGCCGTTCATGGCCGCCGACATGCGCATCGGGCGGGACACGCTCATGGCGCACTACCTCTCGAACCACGTCGCGGTCGCGTACGGCGACGTGTTCGAGGAGATGGTCGCGCTCTCGCAGGAGCTCGGGTTCGCGGTGCGGGTCCTCGAGGATCCGCGATGAGCGAGCGCGCCGAGGCGACGATCGGCGAGCTGTACCTCGGGGTCGACGTCGGCACCGGGAGCGCGCGGGCGGGGCTCTTCGACGGGCGCGGGGTGCGGCGCGGGGTCGGGGTCGCGTCGTTCCCGACGTGGCGCCCGGCGGAGGACTTCGTCGAGCAGTCGTCGGAGGCGATCTGGCGCGCGTGCGGCGAGGCGGTGCGCGCGGCGCTCGACGCCGCCGACGCGATGCCCGAGCAGGTCGCGGGGATCGGCTTCGACGCGACGTGCTCGCTCGTCGCGCTCGACGCCGAGGACCGGCCCGTCACCGTCAGCCCGACGGGCGCGGACGAGCAGAACGTGATCGTGTGGATGGACCACCGCGCGATGGAGGAGACCTCGCGCATCAACGCGACGAAGCACGACGTCTTGCGGTCCGTCGGGGGCACGATGTCGCCCGAGATGGAGCCGCCCAAGCTCCTCTGGCTGAAGGAGCACCTCCCCGCGACCTGGGCGCGCGCGGCGCGCTTCCTCGATCTGCCGGACTTCCTCACCTACCGCGCGACGGGGCGCGACGTGCGCTCCCTCTGCACGACGGTGTGCAAGTGGACCTACCGCGGCGAGCTCGGGCGCTGGGACGACACGTTCTTTCGCGCGGTCGGCCTCGAGGAGCTCGCGGGCGGGGCGCGGATCGGGACGGACGTGCGCCCGATGGGCGCGCGGATCGGCGGGCTGACCGAGGACGCCGCCGACGAGCTCGGCCTCGCGGCGGGCACGCCGGTCGGGGTCTCGATCATCGACGCGCACGCGGGGGGGCTGGGCCTCCTCGGCGCGCTCGACGGAGAGCTCGACGCCGAGGCATTCGAGTCGCGCCTCGCGCTGATCGGCGGGACCTCGAGCTGCCACATGGCGGTGAGCGCCGAGCCGCGCTTCATCGAGGGCATCTGGGGCCCGTACTTCTCCGCTATGGTGCCCGGCATGTGGCTCACCGAGGGCGGGCAGTCGGCGACCGGCGCGCTCATCGATCACGTGATCGAGTCGCACGCGCGCCACGCCGAGCTGAGCGCCGAGGCGCGGCGTGAGGGGGTGACGGTATACGCGCTCCTGAACCGGCGGCTCGACGCGCTCGCCGCGAGCGTCGCGTTCCCGGCCGCGCTGACCGAGGACCTCCACGTGCTGCCGTACTTCCACGGCAACCGCAGCCCGCGCGCGGACCCGAGCCTGCGCGGCATGGTCAGCGGGCTCAAGCTGAGCGCGTCGGTCGACGCGCTCGCGCTGCTCTACCTCGCGACGGTGCAGGCGATCGCGCACGGGACGCGGCACATCGTCGACGCGATGAACGCGGCCGGCTACCGCATCGACACGCTGATCGCGTGCGGCGGCGACACGAAGAACCCCGTGTTCGTGCGCGAGCACGCGGACGCCACGGGGTGCCGCGTGGTCCTCCCGAAGGAGCCCGAGGCGGTGCTCCTCGGCGCGAGCATGCTCGGCGCGGTCGCGTGCGGCGGGGTGCCGAGCCTCCGCGCGGCGATGGCCTCGATGAACGCGCCGGGCGCCGAGGTCGCGCCGTCGAGCGGCGACGTCGTCGCGTACCACGCGCGCAAGCACCGCATCTTCCACCGCATGCACCGGGACCACCTCGACTACCGCGCGATCTGAGCGTGTGCGGTACGATCGCCGCGTGCTCGCCCGCGCCGCGCCGATCCTCGCCCTCGCCCTCGCGGGCTGCACGTCGGGCGTGTCGATGATCGTCGAGCTCCGCACCGAGCTCCGCGCGGGCGCCGAGATCGCGCGGGTAGAGACCGACGTCTTCCGCGGCGACGCGTCCCCCGCGACCGACGCGCCGCTCCGCAGTGCGCCTCCGCGCGTGCTCGCGCCGAGCGAGGACGCGCTCGCCGGCGTTCGCGTCGCCGAGCTCGACGGCCTCGAGCCCGGGAGCTACCTCGTGCGCGTCCGCGCGTTCGATGCCGCAGCGAACCACCAGGGCACCGGCCTCGTCCTCGTCGCGCTCCGCGCGTCGCGCGTGGTGACCGTGATCCTCACGCGCGACTGCCGCGACGTGACGTGCCCGGGCGACGGAGCGCCGAGCGCGATCGCCTGCCTCGACGGACGCTGTGTCGAGCCGACGTGCCCCGAGGATCCGAGCACGTGTCCTCCGCCCGAGTGCGCGGCCGACGCGGAGTGCGCGATCGCGGGTGGGCCCGCGTGCGTGCGCGGCGCGTGCCTCGCGGGCTTCTGCGTGGAGTATCCGGACGACGCGCGCTGCGGGACGGGGCGCTGCGATCGCGAGGGGGGCTGTGTCGGTGAGGCGAGCGACGCGGGCGTCGACGCCGGGATGGACGCGGGCCTCGACGGTGGCGCCGACGCAGGCTTCGACGCGGGCCTGGACGCGGGCCCCCTGTGCTCGCCGCTCATGGGCATCGAGACCAACATCTCCTTCAGCCCGCTCGGCCCGAGCTCGCCCACGTGGAGCGCGGTCGACGCGGCTGGCGTGCCGACCGGTCAGACCCCCTACTTCACCGACTTCGTCTTCTGCAACCGCGAGGATGCGCCGTACGGCTTCACCCTCGAGATCACCACGCACCCGTCGCTCCCGAACATGCCGAGCCCGACGATCTGGGGCTACTCGGGCCCGGGCGTCACCGACCCGAGCGACGTCGAGTTCGTGACCACCGGGCTGGGCGCGATGACGCCGTACCGGCTGCTGATGCCTGGCGACTTCTACACGCTCCGGGTCGGAGGTCGGTCGACGGGCGCGACCGGTGCGGTGGCCGCGCGCAATACCCCATGACGGCCGGCGTCGGCTGACGCGCGAGTTTCTCGCGAACCCTCGGCGCCAAGCCGCGCGTCTCCGCTCGTGTCCGCAGGAGCAACGAAATGACCCACCTCCGCCGAGCCCTCACCGCCCTCGTCCTCGCGCTCACCACCTTCACCGCCGCCACCGCGTCCGCCGACATGGCGCCGCCGCCGGTGACGCTGCACATCGTCGGAGAGGACGCGCGCGTCGACGCGAGCGCGCCCGACCGCGCGACCTTCGAGCTGCGCAACAGCGGCTCGGATCCGATCGACGTGTTCCTCTTCCGCGCGATCCTGCGCGAAGGGACGAGCTTCCCGCTCCCCATCGCGCGCGTCGAGATCGACGGCCGTGAGGTCGGCCGCACCGTCACCGTGGCCCCCGGCGCGACGACCCGCGTCACGGTGTTCTTCGAGCTCCCCGAGGCCTTCCGCGGGCGCCGCCGCTGGGACGTCGAGCTCCGTGTACAGGCGAGCGGGTGGGGCGCGACCGACAGCGAGCCCGCGACGCTCTCGCGCGCTGGATCATCGCAACGGAAGTGGACGCTCCCGAAGGCGTGACGCGCTAGCCGAGCGCCGCGCGGAGGGCCCGCGCGGCGCGGCGCACCGCCTCGTCGCCGACCGGCACGACGAAGCCCGTGCTGAAGAAGCCGTGGAACGACGACGGATAGCGCGCGAGCTCCACCTCGACGCCCGCCTCGCGCAGCCGCTCCGCGTAGGCGACGCCCTCGTCGCGCAGCGGATCGAAGCCTGCGATCACGACGTGCGCGGGCGGGAGCCCCGCGAGGTCCTTCGCGAGGAGCGGCGACGCGTCCGGCTCCGCCCGGCGCGCGGGGTCGGGCACGTAGTGATCGATGAACCAGCGCATCGCGCCGCGCGAGAGCAGGAACCCCTCGGCGAAGAGCTCGTGCGAGCGCGTCTCGCGGGTCAGATCCGTGACCGGGTAGACCAGGAGCTGCAGCCCGGGCCGCGGGCCATCCGTCCGCGCCATCCGCTGGCAGACCACGGCGGCGAGGTTCCCGCCGGCGCTGTCGCCGCCGATCGCCACACGGGAGGGATCGATGCCGAGGTCCGCGGCCTGTGCGATCACCGCGCGCCACGCGTCCTCCGCGTCGTCGGCGGCCGCGGGGTAGCGGTGCTCGGGCGCGAGGCGGTAGTCGACCGACACGACGACCGCGTCCGCGCGCGCGGCGAGGCACGAGCAGACGTAGTCGTGCCCGTCGAGCGTGCCGAGGACCCAGCCGCCCCCGTGCAGCCACACGAGCCCGGGCCGCGGGCCCTCGTGCGAGCCCTCGGGGTGGTAGGCGCGCACGGCCACGCGACCCGCGCGCGTCGCGACCGTGCGGTCCTCGACCCGCGGGACCTCGAGCGGCGGCACGACGCCCCGCACCTCGGCCATCCTGCGCCGCGCTTGCGCGGGCGTGGCGCGCTCGATCGGGCCGAAGCTCCGCACGATCAGCCGGTTGAGGAGCTGGCTCGGCCCGTCCATGCGCTGGCCGTCGAGCTCGATCGGGCCGCCCGTCAACGCGACTTGCCATCGCTCGGGGAGGGAGGTCGCGGCGCGGAGGATCCAGAGCATGGCCGGAGCGTACACGCGCGGGGGAGGCCGCGGGGGGGCTCCGGCGTATGCTCCGGCCGGTGAGCGGACGACCCGAGGACGACGAGCGGCAGGGCCGCGCCCCGCGCCCGATCGGCGGCGCCCCCGGGATGCCCTCGCTCGGCGGGTCCAGCGCGGGCCTCGACGTCGGCGCCGTGCAGGGCGGGCCGTCCGGTCCGTCGCTGGACGTGGGCGCGGTGCACGGCGGCCCGCCCGCGGCGCCGAGCGCGCCGTCGTGGCAGGGCCCCGCCGACGTGCCCGCGCCGCCCGACGTCTCGGGCGGCGGCGTGCTCGGCAAGCTCGCGGAGGCGTTCGCGCGCAAGAAGGCGGAGCTCCTCGTCGCGGCGCTCGTCGGCGCGGTCGCGGGCGGCACCGCGGGGACGCTCGGCGGCGCCGGCGCGGGGCTCGGCGCGGGCTACGCGACGAGCGAGGCGAACCAGTCCGAGCTCGACACCCCGCCGCCCGCGTCCGACGCGCCGGGGAGCCTGCGCGTCCTGACCCAGCCCGCGGGCGCGAGCGTCGCGATGGACGGCCACGCGCTCGGGGCCTCGCCGGTCGACGTGCGCGCCGCGAGCGGGATGCACACCGTCGCGCTCGCGCTCGAGGGCTACGAGCCGCACGAGGTGCACCTGAGCGTCCCCGCCGGCGGCTCGTTCACGCTGTCCGTGCCGCTCGTCGCGATCCCCGAGACGCCGGACGCCGGGGTCGAGGCGCCGGCGCCGCGCCGCGTCGGCGGGGGCGGCGGCGGGTCGCGCCGGCCGCGGCGCGACTGCACGGGCGAGCGGTACCGCTGCGAGAGCGGGTGCCGCGACGCCGAGAGCTCGTGCGAGTTCCGCTGCCCCGGCTGCTCGAGCTGCACGACCACGGAGGGCTGGGACTCGTGCCGCGCGCGCTGCGAGTCGTGCCGGCAGTCCTGCCGCAACAACCGCGGGTTCTGCGAGGAGCAGTGCGAGACCTCCGAGGACCAGTGCGAGCGCGACGACTCCGGCTGGTGACGAGCTTCAGGGCCGGAGCGTGAGCGGGAAGTTCGCGTCCCACGGCCCCACGTCGAAGCGCATCCGGCCGATCTCCCGCTCGACGCACGCGCGCAGCGCGTCGTTCCCGCCGGACGTGTGGACCTCCGAGGGCGCGCCGTGCGCCGTCAACACGACTTGCACACCGAGCACGACCTCCTCGCGCGGCGCGGGGTAGGCGTCCTCGTAGCAGCGCACGATCGGCGCGCCGTTCGCGCTGACCGTCGCGCGGATGTGCTCGTTCGGATCGCCGGCGAGGGTCTCGGGGCGGCGCACCTCGGCCAGCGGCGCGGGCTCCGGGGCGGGCGCGCTCGGCGCGGGGGATCGCTGCGTCGTCGAGAGCCAGTACAGCGCGCCGAACGCCACGCCGACGGCGGCCAGCGCGGCGAGGCCGCCGAGCGCGCGCCCGACCGCGCGCGAGGCCGCCGGCACGGTGCCCGCGGGCGGGCTCGGGGTGGGAGGCGAGGGCGCGCGCCGCGCCGGCACGGTGGGCGCGGCCCTCGCGGGCGTGGCGCGCGCGGTGTCGGCCCCGCCCAGCTCGGCGCGCTCGCGGGTGGCCTCGAGGAGCGCGCGCC
>JAYRVK010000992.1:0-7374 GCA_041918555.1 Sandaracinaceae bacterium | reverse complement strand
GCGAGGCGCGCGCATTGCGCGCCCAGCACGACGGCGTCCGCGCGCGGCTGCGCGGCCGCGTGCGCATGCTCCACCGGCTGCGCCGCGCTGGCGCGCTCCCGCTCGCGAGCGGCTTCGACGCGGTGCTGCGGCACCAGGCGCGCGTGAACCGGCTCGAGCGCGTCGTCGCCCGCGACGCGCAGTCGTTCCACGCGATCGCGCGGCGGGCGCGCGCCCTCGAGGAAGAGGCGACGCGCCTCGAGGCCGCCGAGCGCGAGTCCGAGGCGCGGCTGAACGCCGCGCGCGCGGCGGTCCAGGAGCGCGACGCGGAGCTCGCCCTGATCGAGCAGATGATGGAGGACCCCGCCGCGTGGGTCGGTCCGTCGCTCGGGCCCGGCTTCGGCCTGCGGCTCTCGAACCCACCCGCGCACGGGTTCCAGCTCGCGGAGCAGCGCGGCCGGCTGCCGCTCCCGGTCGGCGGCTCGGCGCAGCTGCGCGACGCCGAGCGCGAGGGCGGCGAGGGCCTCGAGCTCGTGACGTCGGCGGGCGTGAGCGTGCGCGCGGTCGCGCCCGGCGACGTGTCGTACGCCGCGCAGCATCCGTCGTACGGGCGCCTCGTGATCGTCGATCACCACGACGGCCACTACACGGTCTACGGCGGGCTCGGCGCGATCACCACCACGCCGGGGAGCCGGATGGAGCAAGGCGGCGTGCTCGGTGCAGTCGGCCCGCAGCCGGTGTTCTTCCAGGTGCGGCGCGGCACGCGCCCGCTCCCGGCCCGCGAGTGGCTCGGGATCTAGACGCGATTCGCCGCCCGCCTCGTTCTCCCCTATGATGCGCGCGCGCATCGGGAGGAACGGGATGAGCGGTCAGCTTCAGTTCGGCGGAGTCGTGCCTTTCACCGACCGGGCCACCGGCCAGCCGGTGCAGGTGCGGGTGTGGGGCGTGTACATGGGCTCGGGCGTGGACGCGCACGAGCAGCACGCGATCCAGCAGTGGATCATGAACGCGCTCGCCACCTCGGCGGCGCAGTACGACGGCAACGTGCACGAGCTGCCGGCGCAGGCCGGCGAGTGGGGCGCGTGGGTCTCGCAGCAGATCGCGCCGGGCCTCGCGCAGGCGTTCCAGGCGCACGGACAGATCCACATCCAGGGCGTCTCGATCGAGGGCAGCGGGGCCCCGATGAAGAGCGCGAGCGCGCCGATGGCGGGCGGCAAGGCCGACCTGGCCGCGCAGGCGCTGATGAAGCAGCTCGGCATGCCGCAGGATCAGGCGTACCGGGCGGCGCAGATCGTGATCGACGTCCTCGGCGCGGGCGGCGCGGTCGCGTCGACGCCCGATCCGTACGCGAAGAAGCCGCACGACCCCTACGCGCAGAAGGCGCACGACCCGCACGCGCACAAGGGCTCGGACATCGCGAAGAAGCCCGAGACCTACGCGCAGAAGGCGCCGGACCCCTACGCGAAGCACGGCGCGCCCCCGAGCAAGGGGCCGGACCCGTACACGAAGAAGAAGTGAGGCGCCGATCATGACGACGTCGCCGACGAAGGCGCGGCGGTGCGCCGCGATCGCGGTCTCGCTTTCGCTGCTCGCGTCCGCCGCGTCGGCGCAGCTCCGCCCGGAGGTCACGGCCCCCGCATCCGAGCTCGCGCGCGGCCGGGCCGAGCGCGATCCACTCGGTCGCGTGCGGCGCGCGTCGCGCCTCGCGATCGCGTCGCCCGGGGCCACGCCGCGCGCGCGCGCGGAGGCCTTCCTCGCGCGGTTCCGCGCCGAGCTCGCGCTGGCGCCCGACGCGGAGCTCGTCCACCTCCGCACGATCGAGGCGCACGGCCGGCACGTCGTCCGCTTCGGTCGCGTCGCGTTCGGCGGGCTCGTCCAAGGCGCGTCGGTCGTCGTGCGGATGCGCGGCGAGCAGGTCGACTACGTGTCGGTCGCGCGCGCGAGCGAGCCTCTCGCCGCCTCGCCCGCGATCGACGTCGGGCGCGCCTCGGCGCGCGCGCTCGCTGAGATCCCCGAGGCCGTGCGGGTGCGCTCCGCCGCAGCCGGCGGTCTCCCGCTCGACGGTCTCGTGGAGCCCGTCGCGGTGATCGACGTCGCCGGCGCGCACCTCCACCAGCGCTGGCGCGTCCTCGTCGGCGCCGAGCGCGTGCTCGCCGCGCACGCGCTCGCGGTCGACGCCCTCGGTCGGATCTACGAGTCGAACCCCGTCGTCGACATGGACGTGACGTCGGACGTCGAGCTCCCGTTCCTCACGAGCCGCGATCGGCTCACGGGGCGCTACTTCCGGCTCCACCAGTGCAACGCCGGCGCGCGCGGCTGCGAGCCCTCGCAGACCGCCGCGGCCGACGCCGCCGGGGACTTCCTCTTCGACCCGCTGGAGCCCGCGTACGACGACGCGTTCGCGGAGGTCCACGGGTACTTCCACGCGAACGTCGTCGCGCAGCACTTCCGCGAGACGCACGCGTTCGAGTGGTCGTGCGGCACCGAGTCGCTGATGCGGGTCTACGTGAACTACACCGAGGCGGCGTCGACGCCCTACGAGAACGCTGCATACAGCCCGAGCGGTGGCGGCGAGTGCGGGCTGATGCTCTTCGGCCAGGGGCGCACCCACGACTTCGTGTACGACGCGGACGTCGTCTACCACGAGTTCGGCCACGCGGTGGTCGACGGCACGAGCGAGCTCGGGTTCTTCGTGGTCGACGGGCTCGGCGTCTCGTACGACCCCGGCGCGATCAACGAGGGCTACGCCGACTACGTCGCGGCCACCGTCTCGGGCGATCCCGACATGGCCGAGTACCTCCGGGGCGCGGGGCTCGGCGGCGAGGGCGCGCTCCGCAACCTCGACAACGACTTCGTGTGCCCGGACGACCTGGTCGGCGAGGTCCACTTCGACGGCCGCATCTTCGCGGGCGCGGCGTGGGATCTGCGCGAGGCGCTCGGCGCCGCGAAGGCCGACGCGCTGATGTACGCGACGATCGTGGCGATCGACATGGTGCCGACCCTCGCGGAGGCGACCGAGACGCTGTTGGCCACTGCGGACGCGCTCGAGGCGGACGGGACGATCGACGCGAGCGATCGCGCGATGGTGCAGTCCGTGGTCGAGGCGCGGGGCCTCGTCGGCTGCGAGCGGGTCGTGCCCCTCGACGGCGGCGCCACGCGCACCGGCTACTCCGGGAGCGCGCAGGTCACGGGCAGCGCGGGCGGCTCCATCGCGCCGGTGCACTACCGCATCGACGTCCCCGCGGACGCGGAGGCGCTCAACATCAACGTCTCGAACCTCACCGCCGGGGGCGGCGAGTACACGCTGCACTACCGCCTGGACGGTCCCGTCCGCTTCGTGGCGAGCCGGCGGCCTCCGGTCCTCGCGCAAGGGACGTTGCGGCCCGGGCAGACGTTGGTGCGCGACGGCGATCCGCCGCTGCCGCGGTGCCAGACCCTCTACGTCGCGGTCGTCACCGACAACCTCGGCGCGATCGAGGCCTCGCTGTACGAGGTGACCGCGAACCTCGTGCGATCGGGGGTCGACGAGAGCTGCGAGGAGCCCGACGCGGGCCCGCCCGCCGTGGCCGACGGCGGCCCGGGCGGCGACCCCGACGCGGGCGTCTCGGAGCCGAGCTCCGAGGGCTGCGGCTGCCGCGTCCCGTCGTCGCGGGGCGGCGCGGAGCCCTCGGTCGCGCTGGCGCTGCTCGCCCTCGTCGCGCGGATCACGGCCCGGCGGCGCGCCTGAGCTGGAGGTCCACGCGGCGCTGCGGCGTGTCGAAGTAGACCGTCACCTCGTCGGGGAGGAACCCCGCCGCCTCGGCCCGGACCTGGCCGAACGGGTGGTCGGTGTCGACGCGCATCCGGTACTGGCCCTCGCCGTCGGTCGTGGTCTCGCTGACGAGCAGCGTGTCCGAGGTGAACTGCACCGTGGCGCCCGGGATCGGGCCCCCCTCGTCGGCGCTCTCGAGCAGCACGCTCACGCGACCGGACAGCTCGACGGTCTCCGTCGCCGGGCCGCCCTCGCAGGCGCCGACGAGCAAGAGGCCGAGCAGCGCCGGAACGCGCCAGGCGAAGCGGTGTCCCATGCGGCTGGGAGAATAGCATGGTCGAACTGCGTGAACGCTCCTACGCTGGCCCGCGCATGGCGGCCCCCGAACCCGCCGCGGCGCTCACCCGGCACGCGCTGATCCCGCTCTCGCTCGTGGTGTGCTTCGCGCTCGTGTACTGGCTGCGGGTCGCGCCGTGGTGGGTCGCGGTGGTCGGGGTCCCCGCGGTCGCGCTCTACCTCCTCGCGCCGAGCCTCGGGGCCCGCTCGATGGCGCGCTTCGATCGCGACGCGGTGCAGCTCCTCGCGAGCGGCCGCGCCGACGCGCTCGGGGCGCGGCTCGTGCGCGCGATCGGGATGCGCCTCTTCGCGCCGCCGGCGCTCGTCGCCGAGCGCCGGGGCCTCGTCGCCGCCGAGACCCGAGCGCACGATCGCGCCCGCGCCGCGTACCGCGCCGCGCTCGCCGGCTACCCCGAGGACCGCGCCCCGGTCGCGGTCCGGCTCGGGCTCGCGCACGCCTGCTACGCGCTCGGCGACGACCGCGAGGCGATCCGGCTGTACCGCGCGATCCGCAGGGCCGAGGGCACCTTCCCGCGGCTCGAGAGGCGGCTCGCGCACTGCCTCGCGCGCCGCGGCGAGGACCTGAAGGAGGCGGGGCGTCTGGCCGACGAGGCGCTGCGCCGCGATCCGGGCGACGCCGAGGCGAGCCTCGTGCGCGCCCTGGTCCACGCCAAGCGGGGCCAGCGCCGCGCCGCGCGCAAGCTGCTGAAGGGGACGCGGGAGGTCGTGGGCGTGGACGCGCTCCGCGAGGAGGTCGAGGTGGCGCTGGAGAGAGTCTGATAACCTCGGAAGAGCCGTGCGGAGGGCGCTCGTCATCTTGGCGTCGGCGAGCGTCGCGTGCGCCGCCCCCGTGCCGCTCGACTGGACGGTCTCGCTCGCCGACCCGGCGCTCTGCGCGGGCGTCGTCGCGTTCGAGGCGCGGATCGAGCGCGGCGGGTGCGGCGGGGAGATCGTCTACGAGGTCACCCGGTTCCGCGGGGCCGGCGACGCGCTCCCGACGCCGAACCGCCTGAGCCCGGGCACGTGGGGGTTCCGCGTGCGCGCGCGCGACGCGAGCTGTCGCTTCGTGGCCGATCGCTGCATCGAGCGCGCGCTCCCCGCGGGCCAGCCCGCCCTCGACGTCGACGTGACCTGCGGGCCGCCGATGGAGGCGGCCTGCGCGACGTGCGACTCGGGGGTGTGCGTCGGCGTGGATCCGCCGCCGCCGCCGCGGCTCGCGTGGCCGCCGAGCGCGTACGCGACGGGCAGCCCGCACGCCCCCGTGCGCGCCCGGCTCCGCTGGGATCCCGCGCCGAGCGCGACGCGCTACGAGGTCGCCCTCGGGCCGGCCTGCGACGGCGCCGCGATCGAGTGCGCGCTCGACGCGATGGTGGTCCCCACCAGCGCGACCGAGCTCGCGCTCGACGGGCTCGGCCTCGCGCGCGTCGCCGGGGGCGAGCGCCGCGCGTGGTCGGTGCGGAGCTGTCGGGACGACGGCTGCGGTCCGCTCGCGTGCCCCCGCATCCTCGCGCTCGATCGGCTCGACGGCGACCTCGACGGCGACGGCTACGCCGACGCGCTGCTCGGCGCCCCGGAGGGGGGGGGCGGTCGCGTGGTCGTCCTCGCGGGGGCGGCGCGCCCCGGGGGATCCGAGGCGACCCTCGATCCGGGCCTCGAGCCGAGCGCGCGCTTCGGCCTCGCGCTCGCGAGCGCGGATCTCGACGGCGACGGGCGCGGCGACGCGCTCGTCGGAGCGCCGTTCGCCGACGGCGACGCGGGCGGCGACGCGGGGGCCGCGTACCTCGCGCGCGGCGGCGACACCCCCGCGCGGCTCGACTCGGGTCCCGGCAGCCCCGCCGAGACCCTCGGCGCCGCCGTCGCGGTGGTCGGCGACGTCGACGGCGACGGCTTCCTCGACGTCGCGCTCGGCGCGCCACAGTCCTCGGAGCGCGCCGACGACGCGGGCCGCGTGGTGCTCCTCTACGGCTCGCGCGCTGGCCTCGGTCGCGCGGCGGAGCTCGCGTTCGAGCCCGCACCCGGCGCGGCGTTCGGCGCCGCGATCGCGGGCGGCGACCTCGACGGCGACGGCTTCGCCGACGTCGTGGTCGGCGAGCCCGGTCGCACCCCTGCGGCGAGCACGCCCGAGGCGGGGAGGGTGCTCGTGTTCCGCGGCGGCCCGGCGGGTGTCGCGAGCGCCCCCGACATCATCGCGCCCTCGACCCCGCAAGCTCGCTTGCGCTTCGGGCAGGCGGTCGAGGTCCTCGACGACCTCGACGGGGACGGCCTCGCGGATCTCGCGGTCGGCGCACCGGGCTGGGACGCGGCGGCCTCGCCGGACCAGGACGATGGGCGCGTCTTCGTCTACAGCGGGAGCGAGGCGGGCGTGCACACGGTGCTGCCGCAGGAGCTCGCCAACCCGTTCGTCGGTGCGCCCGCCGCGGTGGGCGAGCGCCTCGGCGTCGCGCTCGCGTCGGGCGACGTCGACGGGGACGGTCGCACGGACCTCGTCGTCGGCGCGCCCGCGGCCGCGCCCGACGGCGCGGTGCTCGTGTACCTCTCGGAGGGGCTGCGCCTCGGCGACGCGCCGAGCCGCATCCTCGACCGCGCGAGCCCTGGCGCGGAGCACGGCGCCGCGGTCGGCGTCGGCGACCTCGACGGGGACGGCGTCGACGACGTCGCGGCGATCGCGCGCGCCGAGGAGCGCGCGCGGGTGTACCTCGGCGCGCCGGGCGGTCCCGTCGCGACGCCGACGCTGGAGCTCGGCGGCGGACTGGGCCTGCGTGGCGCCGCGGCGGTCGGCCGGTGAGCTACGGCGTGCTCACCTGCTCGACGACGCGCTCGACGCTGCCGGGCTCGACGCGCCCCGGCACGCGCCGGCCGGGCGCGCGCCCGTAGGGGCGCAGCTCGAGGACGTGGTCGCCCGGGGGCAGCTCGACGGAGCGCGGCGTGCGGCCGAGGAGCCGGCCGCCGAGGTAGACGTCGGCCCAGCCGCCGCGGGTCACGACGTTGACGCGCCCGGGCGTCGCGTCGGCGGCGGCCGACGGAGTCGGCGCGGCGCGGCGGCGGCGCGCCGGCGGCGGCGACGTGGTCTCCGGGGTCGCCGGGGGATCGAGCGCGACGGGCGCGGGCGTCGTCGGCGCTTCGACGCGCACCGGCGCGGGCGCGGGGGGAGCCGGGGCCCGCGGGGGCACGGCGGGCACGATCGTCGTGGGCGGGCGTGGGGCCTCGCCGGCGCCGAGCGCGATCAGGCCTGCGGCCGCGGCGGCCGTCGCGAGGACCCCGCCCAGGATCGCCCACGGCAGCGCGCGCCGGCGCGGAGGCGGCGCGGG
>JAYRVK010000991.1:0-11441 GCA_041918555.1 Sandaracinaceae bacterium | reverse complement strand
GCGGATCTCGCGCGGCAGGCGCGGCGGGCGCTGACCAGCATGCACTTGAACATCGGGGAGTCGATGGGGCTCGCGGGCGGGAACCGGACGCTGCGGCTGCGGACGGCGCTCGGATCGACCACCGAAACGATCGCCTGCCTCGACGTCGCGGTCGCGCTCGGGTACCTCGGGCACGACGCGCGGGCGCTGGATGCGCTGTCGAAGGTGCGCGCGACGTTGCTGAAGCTCGTGACGAAGAGGCGCTGAGCTCTCCGGCTCCTCGGCGCGCGGCCGTCATCGGCTGCGCGACGAGGGCGACGACGAGGACGCGGACGAGGACGAGGACGAGGACGAGGACGAGGACCGGGGGAGACGCTCCCTCCCCGCGACGCGGGCGACGCGGGGGAGGGCGGGGGTGGGGGTGCTCACGCGAAGCACGGGAGCGGGCTCGTTCGCGGGTCTCTCGAGGGTAGCCGCGTGCTCGCGCTGTCGAGGCCCCGTCCTCGCCATCCTGAGCCGGGGGAGCTCGACATCGTCGAGCTGAAGACCGTCGACGCGATGATCTTCGAGTTTGCCCATGCGATCGTGAACCCCCTCGCGGCGGGCTTGGTCTGGCGACCCGAGGACTGGTCCGGCCTCTCGATCCAGGTCGAGGAGCTCGGCCGCCGCGAGCTCCGCGGCGTGCGGCCCGGCTTCTTCTTCGACGCGAGCACCCGGGACGCGGACGCCTCGCTCCGGGTCACCCTGCCGCCTCGGCTTCGCGACCGGCCCCGGCCGCGTCGCCGAGCGCGTCGCCGCCAACCGCGAGGACTACCGACGGTGCCGGCGGCGCTACCGGGCCGGTGAGCTCGACGTCGTGGTCCCCTACGGGACCCGCTGATGCGCGTGCGCCATCACGTCCGCGTCGCGTCCGCGCTTTCGTAGTTACGCAAGGCGTCTTGCTCTGAGCTGCGCCCAGGGACCGAGGGTCTCCGGGCCGCGGTCCGTCCGTCGACCGCTGGCGACCCTGCGCGGCGGCGGCGAGGGGCGAGACGAGGGCCGGCGCCCGCCCTCGGGTGCCAGAGTCGAGCTCGGTACCGATCTCGTCGCGCCTCGACTTCTATAGCAGGCAACTCTACTTGTCGCGGCTCGAGGGAGACCCTGGGTGCGATCACCCGCTCTTCTTTCCCTCGTCCTCGTCCTCGCCTTCGCTCACCGCCGGCGTCGCATCCGCAGGACCAGCACCGTCACGCCGCCCGGCAGCGCGAGCGCGATCACGGCCCAGCGCGACCACACCTCGCGCGCGACGCGCGCTTGCGTGGCGCCGTCGAGGGACAGCCACGTGAGGGGCACCGCCGTCGCGAGGTAGCCGCCGGTGATCCCGAGCGCGAGGCGCAGGAGCGTGGTGATCTCCTCGCCGTCGTCGTCCTCGTTCCACGCGCCCATCGAGAGCAGAAGCACGGTCGCGGGGAACGCGAGCGTCGGGCCCCAGCCGAGCGCGTAGGCGCCGAGCGAGAGGCCGAGGGCGACCCCCGCGCCCACCCCCACGGCGAAGGCCAGCGGGCCGAGGCGCTTGGTCACGCGGGAGCTCGCGGCATGGCGCGAGAGCGTAGCGCGTCGCGACGCCCGCGGGTGTCGCGGGTTACGTGGCGGGGCCGCGGCCCGCCGGCCCGCTCGAGCGCGCGCTGCGGGAGGATCCCGGCTGGGAGGCGATCGGGCCGGAGCGCGCGTTCCGGCGACGCCGATCCGAGGCGTCGCCGCGACCGACCATCGACAAGGATCGTGTCCTTGCTAGAGCAAGGACGTGGCGAAGGTCACGAGCACGCTCCAACTGACCCTCCCGAAGCGGATCGCCGAGGCCTACGGGATCCGGCCGGGGACGGAGCTCGAGTTCGAGTCTGCCGGAGACGTCTTGCGCGTGCGGCGCATCGACCGCGCACCCGCGAGCTCGGACGAGGCGGCCGTCCGACGGCGGCGTCTCGCGGCCTTCGATCGTGGGACGAAGCGCCAGGGGGAGCGGGACGCCGCGCTCCGCGAGGCGCACCCCGAGCTCTTCGCCGCGGCGGAGCGCGGGTGGCGGCGCGAGGACCTCTACGACCGTGGCGTGGCTCGCTGACACCAACCTGCTCGTCCACCGGTACGACCCGCGCGCCCCCCTGAGAAGCAGGCACGCGCTACCGCGCTCTTGCGCGACGGCATCGCGAGCGGGGAGGCGCGCGTTCCGCACCAAGCGATCGTCGAGCTCGTCGCCGCCACGACGCGGCCCATCGCGCGCGGTCCCTCGCCCCTCACGCGCGAGGAGGTGTTGCGCGAGGCCGAGGAGCTGCTCAACCCGTTCGTCGTGCTCTACGCGTACGCCGAGCACTACGGACTGCCTACGCTGTACTCGGAGGACTTCCAGCGTGCTCGTGCTCGATCCCTTCGCGCCGCGGTGAGCGAGGCGTGGGGGTCCTCCGGCGGTCGACGGCTCCGTGGGACTCTGCGAGGCTCCCCCGATGAACGCCACGGATCCCGACACGCTCCTCCCGCCCGTCGGCGCGGTGTCCGCCGCGGAGCGGATGCTGCGCGCGAACTGGCTCTCGGCGCTCGAGCGCTCGACGTCCGGCAAGCCGCTCCTCTGGCCGGAGTTCGTCGCGCGGCAGGGCGCGTCGGTGCACCTCGTCGACGTGCGCGAGCCCGAGGAGGTCGTGGGCCCGCTCGGTCACATCCCCGGCGCGGAGTGGGTGCCCCCGGACCGCGTGCCCTCGCTCGTCGAGCGGCTCGGGAAGGACGCGAAGGTCGTGCTGGTGAGCCGCGCGGGAGAGCGCTCGGCGCCGCTCGCCGCGCGGCTCGAGGAGCTCGGGATGACCTACGTCGGCTCGATGATCGGCGGCATCGTCGCGTGGCGCTACCTCGGCTTCGCCACGACGCGCGACGCGGCGATCCTCGCGCGCCGCGACGTCCTGCGCGAGACGCCGGAGCCGCCGGCGCCGCGCGGCGCGCTGTCGCTCGCGGACGTCGAGGCGCACGTCGGGGATCCGACGAGCGTGCGCTGGATGAAGCTCGCCGCGATCCTCCTGCACGGCCGGCAGTCGTGCGTCGACGGGCGCGACGAGACGGCGGTCGTGGGCACGCCGGGCGGCGACGCCGGCGAGCTCCTGCTCGGCCTCTCGGCGGTGGAGGCGGTGTCGGGCGAGAGGCTCACGCCGCTCCAGATCCGCACGATCCTCGCGCGTCGCCTGGGCACGCTCGGCCGCTTCTACCTCCACGGCGACGTGGCGTCCGCCAACGCGCTGATCGCCTCGATGCGCTCCGATCGACGCCTCGACAGCACGCTCGCGAAGATCAGCGAGACGATGCAGTGGCGGCGCTTCTTCGCGAGCCCCCCCGCGCACGTCCGCGAGATCGTGCTCGAGCACACGCTGATGCCCGCGCACGTGGGCTGCGGGCACCTGCGCCTCATGGCGGGGAACCCGAGCGTGTACGGCGCGCGACCCGAGCTCGTGGTCGGCTTGCTCGAGGCGTTCTTCCGCGCGCGCTGGGACGGGGCCATCGACGCGGAGTTCACCGCGCTCCCCGGAGGGCACCAGGAGGGCGCGGTGCTCGAGGTGCGCCTCGACGAGGAGCTGCGCGCGTTCAGCCCGATCCCGCTCATCTCGCCGCTCGCGCACGGGACGCAGACGTTCGTGAGCCATCCGGACGTGGCGAGCTACCTGCGCGGCGAGATCGCGCACTTCCTCTCCCGGCAGGAGGACGCGCTCCGCGTGAGGCCCGCGCACGCGCAGGGCCTCTTCGAGGCCATGGAGGCGCTCGCCGCCACGCAGACCGCGGCCACGCTCGGCTCGCTCGCGGCGGGGCTGCCGATCTACCGCGTGACCTTCGGCCGCGGCGGGTCGTTCCACGTGGCCGACGTGGGGCACGTCCCCGGTACGCGCGCGGGCCCCCATCCTTGAGCTGCTAAGCTCGACGGCGATGCGGATCGGGATCGACTTCGGCACCACGCGCACCGTGGTCGCCGCGGCGGAGGGGGGGCGCTACCCCGTCGCGACGTTCGAGGCGCAGGGCGGTTACCGCGCCTGGGTGCCGACGATGGCGGCGCGCGCCGACGACGGCTGGGTGTTCGGCGAGGCGGCCGCGGCGCTCTTGCGGCGCGGCGTGCCGGGGGTGCGCTCGATCAAGCGCGCGCTCGCCACGCTGCCCCCCGAGAGCCCGGTGCCCGGCTTCGAGGAGACCGCGCTCGAGCTCGCGACCGCGTTCCTCGCCGGCCTGCGCCGCGCGCTCGTCGAGGAGAGCAACCTGGATCTCGCGGGCGGCGAGCCGCTCGAGGCGATGCTCGCGGTCCCCGCGAACGCGAGCAGCCGGCAGCGCTTCCTCACGCTCGAGGCCGCGCGCGGGGCGGGCTTCGAGGTGGTCGGGATGATCAACGAGCCGAGCGCCGCCGCGGTGGAGTTCGCGTTCCGGAGCGCGCTGAGCCCGCGCAGCCCCAAGCGCTACGTCGTCGTCTACGACCTCGGCGGCGGCACCTTCGACACGTCCGCGGTGAGCCTCGACGGACGGCGCTTCGAGCTCCTCGCGTCGGAGGGCATCGCGCGGCTGGGCGGCGACGACTTCGACGAGGTGATCTTGTCGGCGTGGGAGGCCGCGCGCGGCGCCGCGATCCCGGCGCCGCTGCGCATCGCGGCGCTCGAGGTGTGCCGCCGCGCGAAGGAGGCGCTGACCCCCCAGAGCCGCCGCCTGCTCGTCGACCCGGACGAGGAGCTCGGCCTCGAGGCGAGCGTGCTCGATCTCGACGCCGTCTACGAGGCTTGCGATGTACTGATCGAGCCGTCCCTGGCGATGCTCGACGAGGTGTTCGCGCGCCTCCCGCCCGAGATCGATCCGGAGGACGCGCGCCAGCTCGGGGCGGTGTACCTCGTCGGCGGCGCGGCGGCGTTCCCCGCGGTGCAGCGCGCGCTCAAGCGGCGGCACGGGCGCAAGGTGCTCCTCGCGAGCGACGGCCACGCCGCGACCGCGGTCGGCCTCGCCGTCGCGGCCGATCCCGACGCGGGCGTGCTCCTGCGCGAGGCGACCACGCGCTGGTTCGGGGTCTGGCGCGAGCGCGACGGAGGCAAGGACCTCGTGTTCGATCCGATCCTGAAGAAGGACGCGCTCGCCGAGGCGGGCGAGCCGCTCGTGATCGAGCGCGCGTACCGCCCGGTGCACACCGTCGGGCACCTGCGCTTCGTGGAGTGCACGCGCCTCGACGACGAGGGCCGGCCGAGCGGCGATCTGTCGCCCTTCGGGGAGCTGCGCTTCCCGTACGATCCGGCGCTGGCGGGGAGGAGCGATCTCAGCGCGGTGCCCGTCGAGCGGCGCGCGGAGCTCGACGCGCAGGTGATCGTGGAGAGCTACGTGTACCAGCCGGACGGGCGGATCGAGGTGCACATCGAGAACCGGACGCACGACTACCGGCGCGACCTCGTGCTCGGGTAGGGACGCGGACGAGAACGCGGAGGACGCGGACGAGAACGCGGACGAGAACGCGGACGAGAACGCGGACGAGAACGCGGACGAGAACGCGGACGAGAACGCGGACGAGAACGCGGAGGACGGATCGTCTTCGTCTTCGTCTTCGTCTTCGTCTTCGTCTTCGTCTGAACGTGCGCGGGCGAGAGGTGACTCTCTCATTGGCGAGCATGCACCTGAACATCGGCGAGTCGATGGGCCAGGCCGGGGTCTGGATCGCGCTCGGAGCGTCGGACCGCGCTTCGGGTAGCGACCGGAACGCCGAAAGGAAGGAAGGGGAGAAGTCGAGAAGGTGGTCGAATCGAAGGGTGAGCGGTGAACTCGCTGCCGCACCGGAATGCCTTCTACCCTTCTCGCCTTCCCTTCTCTCGGCCCGGTTCGCGCTCCGGGGGCGTTCCAGACCCCCAGGCCGGCGCCAACCGGACGCTGCGGCTGCGCTCGGCGCTCGGATCGACGAACGAGGTGATCGCGTGCCTCGACGTGGCCGTGGCGCTCGGCTACGTCGCGCCGGACGAGCGGCTCGTCGACGCGCTCTCGAAGGTGCGTGCGACGCTCCTCGAGCTGCTGTCGCCGAGGCGCTGAGCCTCGCAGGTCCTCTGCGCGCGACGAGCCGATGGGTCGCCGCGCGTCGAGGATGAGGGGACCGGGGGACGAGACCGGACGAGGACGATGCGGACCGGAGGACGATACCGGCCGATGAGCGACCTCGCTGTCAAGCTCAGTTGCTATGAGCCGACTGCACGGCGCACGAGGCCCACCTCGGGGAGCGGAGATGCAGGCCTCGTGCTGGGCCGCGCTGACCCTGCTCGCGGAGGCGCGGTCGTTCGGGGCCCGCGGCGCCTCCACGAGAGATCACGAAGAGCAGCACGATCGCCGGCGCCGCCTTCCACGCGTTCACCGTGGGGCTGGGCATCATCGTCGCCGCGTCGTGAGCGCGGCCCCGACCTCGGCGGCCGCCTCGCGATGGGACTCCCTACTCCAGCGTCGCGAGCTGGGCCTCGATCGCCGCCGACGCCTCCGCGTCGCCCTCCGCGAGCGCGAGCGCGCGCGTGAGCATGCGCCGCGCCTCCTCGGGGAGCTCGAGCTGCAGCAGGAGGCGCGCGGCCTCGCGGTGGTAGGCGAGGTGGTGGTCCACGTCCGTGCCCGACGCGAGCGTGCGGTAGAGGTCCGCGGCCTTGTGCAGCTCGCCGCGCGCCTCGTGGATCTTCGCGCGGGCGATCGCGGTCGCGGGCGGGTAGTCGAGCGGCCGGTCGTGCCGGCGCAGGCCGACCATGAAGGTGATCACGCGGTCGAAGTAGCCGGCCGCCGTGTCCTCGTCGCCGGCGGCGGCGTGCGCGAGGCCGAGCTGCTCGAGGTAGCGCCAGTCCGGGCGGTCCTCGTCGAGGAGCACGGCGCCGGCCTCGAGCACCTCGGCCGCCTCGGCGGCGTCGCCCTTGTCGAGGAGGTAGCGGCCCATCATGAGGAACACGCCCGGCTCCTCGGGGAACGCCTCCATCGCCTCCGACAACAGCTCGATCGCGCCCTCTTCGTCGCCGGCGCGGTCGCGGAGCGAGGCGAGGTTCGCGAGCGCGCTCAGCCGCGCCTGGCCGCCCTCGTCCTCGTCGAGCGCGTCGAGGAACGTCCGGAACGCGGCCTCGGCCTCCTCCCACGCCTCGCCGAGCATCCGCGCGCGCCCGATCTCGAGCCACAGGTAGAGCGGGTCCTCGTACTCGTCCGCGATCGCCTCGAGCGCCGCGCGCGCGGTCGCGTGATCGCCGTCGTGCATCGCGAGGAGCGCCGCGCGGAACGGCTCGCCGTACTCGTCGAGCTCCTCGAGCTGCGCCTCCTCCCAGTTCCCCGCGAGGAGCGCCCAGCGATCCTCGTCGCTCATCTCGTCGGGGACGTCGGCCTGCTGGCGCTTCGCGTCCTCCTGCTCGAGCGTCTCGAGCCGGCGGCGCGCCTCGTTGCGGAGCGCGGGCGTCGCGGCCAGCTCCATCGCGTTCTTGAGCTCCGCCTCCGCGAGCTCGAGATCGGCGTCGTTCGCGAGCAGCGCCTCCGCCTCGGCCATCCGGGCCCGCGCGAGCGCGTCGAGGCAGGCGTCGATCTTCTCCTTCGCCGTCGCGCGCTCGCCGTCGTCCCTCGCGGCGTCCCGCGCGCGCGCGTACGCCTCGCGCGCCTCCGCGTGGCGTCCGTCGGCGACGAGCTGGTCCCCCGCGCGCACCTCGTCCGCGAAGGAGGCGCTCCCGAAGAGCTTCTTGAAGAACGACATCTGTCTCCCCTCTCAGGCTCAGGCCTTGTTGTCGCGCTTCACCACCCGGTTGCGCGCCGCGGTCCGGAGCGCGGCGGGCACGTTCTTCGAGCGCGCGAGCGTCTTGAGGTCGTTCGCCCGCAGATGGCTGATGAAGTTCATCGAGACCCCCATCGGGGTCTTCGGGTTGAACACGAGGTTCTTCTTGAGCTCGTAGTTCCCGAGCCAGTCGCGGCGGTTGCCGACGTAGCGCAGGATGTCGTCCGAGACCTGCTTGCTCGACGCGATCCGCGCCGCCTCGGCGTCCTTCATCGCGGGCGACGTCACCGCGGCCATGCAGACGATGCGGTTCGCGTCGCGCACGAGGATCGCGCGGGCCGCCGCGTCGCCGATGAGCGCGAGGCGGACCTTCTCCGAGATCGACATCTCGCCGATCCGGAACGCGAGCGGCCGGTGCTTCTCCCGGACCTCTTCGGTTCCGTCCACGCGGTCCGTCTCGATCGCGTCCTCGTCGTCGTCGTGCTCGAGCGCCTCGGCGAAGAGACGATCGCTCGGGAGCTCCTCCTCGGGCGTCTCCTCGATGATGAGCTGGCCCTGGATCGCCTCGACGTGCGCGGCGAACGTGGAGACGCCGTGGAGCTCGACGCCGTTGCGCGCCGCGAGCTCGACCAGGCGATCCACGGTGCTCATCCGCGTGCTGCGGTTCTTGTAGAGGGCCTCGATGATCTCGGGGTGCGCGAGGAGCCGCTGCTGGTCCGTCGCGATGCGCTCGGCGGTGTCGACGTCGCACTGTTTGGCGATCTTCGCGACCGTGGCGTCGGGGGTCGCGCGGTTGGCCGCGAGCTCCTCGAGGAGCGCCTGGTTCGAGCGGACGTAGCGCAGCAGGCCGTCGAGGATCGCGGGGTGCAGCGGGGCCGACACCGCGGGCCGCAGCACCTCCTCGGGCAGACCCGAGAGCGTGCCGTCGGCCGCCTTGCGCACGTTCTCGTCTGGATCCGCCGAGAGCTGCACGAGCAGCGTCACGAGGTCGGTCCCCTTGACGGGCACCAGGCCCTTGGCGGCCATCGTCCGCGCCGGGGTGGGCGCGGACGGGTCGCCGAAGCGGCGGATCTTCTCGGGGAGCTCCTCGATCGGAAGGGGGAGGGACATCGCGGGCGAGCCGCTGAGCTATCCGAGCCGGTGGCACCGCGTCAACACCCGCGTCCCTGGACACGCCCCGCGTGTCGAGGTACGGCAAGGTGTCATGGACGGGCCGCGACCGACGAGCGCGGCCGGGGGAACGAGGCTCGATGACTTTGCTTGAACGGACCGCGCGGGCGCGCCTCTTCTGCCTGGCGCTCATGGCGCTGGCGGCGGGCTGCGACGAGAACGCGCCGATGGACGCCGGCGAGACCGACGCGGGCGGGATGGACGGCGCCGTCCCGGACGACGCCACGATGCTGTTCCCCGACGGCACCGTGTTCTGCACGATGGACTCCGAGTGCGAGGACGGCGTGGACTGCACCCGCGACTCCTGCGGTCCGACCGGCACGTGTCGCAACCTGGTGGACCCCGCGACCTGCGACGACGGGATCTTCTGCAACGGCGTCGAGCAGTGCGATCCCCTCGAGGGCGGCTGCGTGCCCGGCGAGCGCGAGACCTGCAACGACGACAACGTCTGCACCATCGACCGCTGCAACGAGGAGACGAAGTCCTGCGACCGCTCGCCGCGCGATCAGGACGAGGACGGCGACGCCGACTGGTTCTGCGAGGGCGGCACCGACTGCAACGACGGCGATCCCTCGGTGAGCGGGCTCGTCAACGAGGTCTGCGACGACTTCCTCGACAACGACTGCGACGAGACGGTCGACGAGATGGAGTGCGGCCGGCCGCGCTACGACACCTGCGACGACCCGCTCGACATCTCGGCGGGCGGCTTCTTCCTGCTCGACACGGACGGCGCCTCGCCCGACTACGTGCTCGGCTGCCGCGGGACGACGCGCGATCTGGTCGCGCAATTCACGTTGACCGAGCGCCGGTCGGTGTCGCTCGAGGCCGACGGGGACTTCTTCACCGTGGCGCTCTCGCTGCGGACGGAGTGCATGAACCGCGACGCCGAGATCGCCTGCGAGAGCGGCTTCCCCGGGGTCGTCCGGCGTCGCGCGCTCGATCCGGGGACCTACTACGTGATCGTGGCCGCCAGCTCGACCGGCGAGATCGGGCTCACCGCGGAGTTCGGGCCGCCGCTCGAGCCGGCGACCAACGACCTGTGCACCATGCCCCTCGACGTGAGCGCGGGCGGCCGCTTCATGGGGAGCACCGTCGAGGTCGGCGACGAGGTGACGACCCCGTGCGGCTTCTCGGGGTCGCCGGACCTCTTCTACACGTTCACCACGACCGCGGTGCAGAACGTCACGAGCAGCGCGCTCTCGACCTCGGGCGACAGCAGGACCTGGGCGCTGGCCGCGACCTGCGCCGGGATCCCCACCGCGCTCCGCTGCAGCTACGCGTCGCCGGCGAGCGGGACCCTGTACCAGCTCGCCGCGGGCACGTACGTGATCGCGGTGGAGGGCCCGAGCTTCACCGACGTGGACTTCACGCTCGACGTGAGCTTCGCGCCCCCGACGGCGCCGCCGCCCGGCGACACGTGCGCCTCCCCGATCACACTCCCCATCGACGGGACGCCGGTCGTCGGGAGCCTGCTCGACATGCAGGACGACCACGACGTGTCCTGCGGCTTCCGCTACCGGGACGCCGTCTACCAGTTCACGCTCGCCGCGGCCTCGGACGTGACCGTCACCATGGACGCCGGGATCTTCTCGAACATCTCCACGCGCCCGACCTGCACGGACTCCGCGACGCAGATCCGCTGCACGAGCGGCGCGCCCGCGCGGCAGCGCATCCGCAACCTCGCGCGCGGCACGTACTACGTGATCGCCGAGGCCTCGTCGGGCACCGGCTTCACGATGAGCGTCGAGGCGAGCACGCCGCCGACGATCCCGACCGACGTGACCGGCAACGAGTCGTGCACGACGGCGTTCGCGATCCCCTCGACCGGCGGCCTGTTCCACGGGAACACCACCGCGATGCTGCCCGACCACGGCGCCACCTGCGGCGGCGGCGCCACCTCGAACGACGCGGTGTTCCGGCTCGAGCTCGGGGCGCGGAGCCGCGTGGTCGCCTCGACCGAGGGATCGAGCTTCGACACCGTGCTCCACCTCCACCGCTCGATGTGCGCGGCGACGGGCACCGAGCTCTTCTGCAGCGACGACGAGGGGGAGGGCGCGACGAGCCTGCTCGACCAGATGCTCGACCCCGGGACCTACTTCTTCGTGGTGGACGGCTGGGGGAGCGCCTCCGCGGGCGAGTACTTCCTCGAGGTGACGGTCACCCCATGAGATCGGCGGTGCTCGCCCTGGGGCTGCTCGGGGTGCTGGCCCCGGGCTGCACCACGATGAGCAACCCGATGTTCCCCGACGCGGGCCTCGAGGACGCGGGGCTCGACGCGGGCGAGCCGATGGACGCCGCGCGGCCGCCGCCGCCGACGCGGGACACGTGCACCGAGGAGGGGCGCGGCGCGACGATCGGCGACCCGTGCTCCGGCGACCCCGCGTGCGACGACGGCTGCTTCTGCAACGGCGTCGAGCAGTGCGAGGACGGCGCCTGCGTGGCGGCGGAGGACCCCTGCGTCGACACCATCGACTGCACCGCCGACGGCTGCCTCGAGGAGGTGAACCGCTGCATCTTCGACCCGCAGCCGGAGATGTGCGGCGACGGCGACGCGTGCAACGGC
>JAYRVK010000990.1:0-5568 GCA_041918555.1 Sandaracinaceae bacterium | reverse complement strand
TCGACACGCGCGAGGAGCGCGTGCTCCTGAGCGAAGACGGCGGGGAGAGCTGGACGCACGTCGCGAGCGGGCGACAGATCTCGGGCGCGGTGTTCTCGGCCGACGGCGCGCGCGCGTGGGTCAGCGCGCGCGTGATCGACGGCCTGTTCCGGAGCGAGGACGGCGGGCGGAGCTTCGCGCAGGTCCAGCGCTACAGCATGCCGTGCCTCGCGCGACGCGGGGACGAGCTCTGGGCGTGCGTCGACGAGCTCGCCGACGGCTTCGCGATCGGGCGCTCGACCGACGGCGGCGACACGCTCGCGCAGGCGCTCACCTTCGACCGGATCTACGCGATGGTCGAGTGCTCGGTGTGCACGCCGGTCGGGCACGGATGCCCGGAGTGGTTCGTGGACATCGCCTACGACCTGCGCCTCGACGCGGGCCTCGGCGGCGGCGTCGACGGCGGGATCTCGGGCGCGCCGCGCGACGCGGGGCCGCTCCCCGAGGAGTGCAGCGCCGACGGCGGCCTCCCGCCGCGCATGGACGCGGGCGTGGACGCGGGGCCCCCGATCGATCCGCCCGGCGACTGCGACTGCCGCGCGAGCGCGGCGGGCTCCGGGGGGGGGCTCGCGTGGCTCGCGGCGCTCGGCGTGATCGCCGCGAGCCGGCGCCGCGGTTGACTGCGTTCCGCCCGGGTCTCTACATTGGACCCGGATCGACCCGTCCACGGGAGCACGCCATGTCTCGCTTCGTCGTCTTCGCCGGCGCCCTCGCGCTCGGCCTCTTGTCCTCTCTGCCGGGCGCGCGCGCCCAGGATGATCGCGAGCTGGCCCGCGTCCAGTTCGAGCGCGGCGTCGGGCTCTACGAGGCCCACGACTACGCGGGCGCGCTCGAGGCGTTCCAGGAGGCGTATCGGCTCGCGCCGCACCCGACGGTGCGCGTGAACATGGCCAACTGCTACGAGCACCTCGATCGGCCGATCGAGGCGATCCACCACTTCCAGAGCTTCCTCGCGGAGTCGCCCGGCGCGCCGCGGCCCCAGCGGCGCGAGGTCGAGGAGGCGATCACGCGGCTGCGCCGGACCATCGGCGAGGTGCGCCTCGCGGTCGCGCCCGACGGCGCGCGGATCGTGATCGACGACGCCGAGACGCGCCGCGCGCCGGTGCTCGAGCCGATCCAGATGACGGTCGGCTCGCACACCCTCGTGGTGACGATGGACGGCTACCGAACGGCGCGCGAGACGATCGAGATCCAGGGCGGCGAGACGCAGCGCGTCTCGATCCGCCTCGAGCGCGGGGTCGACGAGCCGGTCGTCGCGGCGGTCGAGCCACCGGTCGAGCCCACGCCGGTCGAGACGAGCGAGGAGCCCACCGAGACCCCGGTCGAGGAGACGAGCGGCGAAGCGACCGCCGAGGAGACCATGGTCGAGCCGCCCGACGAGGGCGGCGGCGGCGGCTTCACGCTCCGGCTCACCCCGCCGGTGATCATCTTCGGCGCCTCGACCGCGGCCCTCGGGATCGGGGCCATCGTCACGGGCGCCCTGGCCATCGACTTCAACGGCCAGTTCGAGGACGCGGTGACCCGCGTGAACTCGAGCCCGCCGGGGCCCGAGCGCCGCCAGGCGCGCGCCGACGGAGAGAGCGCCGCGAGCACCGCGGACGCGCTGTCCATCACGACCGACGTGCTGATCATCGCGACGATCGCGGCGGCCGGCGCGACCGCGTTCTTCGTGATCATCGACGGGATGCGCGAGGAGGACGAGGCCGCGGTCCAGAGCGCGGGCGTGCGCGCGCTGCCGGTCCCGATGATCGATCCGAACGGCGGCGGCGTCGCGGTCGTGGGGAGCTTCTGATGCGCGCCGCGCTCGTGGCCGTCGCGTTGTGGGCCACCGGCTGCAGCGCGCTGATCGAGCCCGACCTCGATCGCCTGGGACCCGAGGACGACGCGGGGGGGAGCGGCCTCGACGCGGGCGGCGCCGACGGCGGCCTCGACGCGGGGCCCGGCCCCGGCGACGACGGCGGCGTGCCCGGCGACGACGCCGGCCCGCCCGGCGAGGACGCGGGGCCCGTGTGCCCGCCGACCTGCGACGACGGCGTCGCGTGCACGAACGACCGCTGCGAGGACGGCGTCTGCATCCAGACGCCGGACGAGCGCCTCTGCGCCGACGACGAGCGCTGCAACCCGGTGCTCGGCTGCGTCCCGAACCGGTGCTCGACGGACGCGGAGTGCGACGACGGGCAGTTCTGCACCGGCGTCGAGCGCTGCGACGCGAGCGCGCCCGGCAGCGGGTGCGTGCCCGGCGACCCGCCGGCGTGCGACGACGCGTTCTCGTGCACCGGCGACGCCTGCGACGAGGCCGCCGACCGGTGCGTGAGCACCCCGGACGACGCGCTCTGCGCCGACACCATCGACTGCACCATGGACCGCTGCGATCCCGGAGCGGCCGACGACATGACCGGCTGCGTGCGGGCGCCCGACGACGCCTTCTGCAACGCGGACTTCTGCAGCGTCAACCGCGTGTGCAGCCCGACGCGGGGCTGCCGCGGCGGGATGGCGCGCGACTGCTCCGACTCGACGCCGTGCACGGTGGACACGTGCGAGGGGGCGTCCCGGATGTGCGTGAACACGCCGCTCGACGCGGACATGGACGGGCACGCCGCCGCGTTCGCGGCCGACGCGGGCGGCGCGATCGTGTCGTGCGCGGGCGGGACCGACTGCGACGACTCCGACCCGAGCATCTTCCCCGGCGCGATGGAGCACTGCAACGGCGTCGACGACGACTGCGACGGCACGATCGACGACGGTTGCCCGCCCGCGAGCGCCGACGACTGCGCGAGCGCGCAAGCCATCTTGCTCGACGGGACGGGGCGCGGCTCCGTGCGCGGCAGCTTCGCCACGTTCACCCACGACTACCAGACCAACCCCGTCTGCGGCGCGCAGCCCAACGGGCGCGACGCGGTCTATTACATCGATCTGCCGCGCGGCATGAACGACGTGACCATCGACACGATCGGCTCGGCCGCGGACACCGTGCTCGGGGTCGGGCTCGCCTGCGACATGGCGGGCCTCCAGGCCGCGTGCGACGACGACTTCGACGGGCGCATGGGGACCGCCAGCCGCATCTGGCTCCACCGCGTCGGCAGCAACGTCGGCACGCTCCGCGTGTACATCCTCGTCGACGGCTACCGCGACACCACGACCGGCGACTTCGTCGTCAACGTGCAGCAGCGCGCGGCCGCGCCGGACACGTGCTCGTCGATCGGCGGCACGCCGCCGCTCGACATCACGAGCGGCGGCACGGTGCTCGGCTTCGTCGACGGGTTCACCGGCTTCCAGTCGGGCAGCTGCCAGACGGATCCGTTCAACCCGGCCGAGGCCCTGTTCCTCGTGCGCGCGCCCTCGGACGGCACCTTCGACTTCGACGCCTACGCGACGGACTTCACGCCGGACCTCTACCTGCGGCGCGGGTGCACGGGCACCGAGATCGCGTGCGACGAGGGGAGCGCGCTCGGCGGCGGCGTGAACGGCGCGTTCCTCAATCCGTCGGGGAGCGCGGGCGAGAGCTACCACCTGTTCCTCGACGGGGGACGCGGCGCGTACGCGCTCTACTACAGCCCCTGATCGATCGTTGAAGTCTCGCGCGAGATGGGCGATACCCGTCCGCGATGACCACCGTGACCATGCCGCAGCTCGGCGAGAGCATCGTCGAGGGGGAGATCGGCGAGTGGATGGTGCGCGAGGGCGACCGCGTCGAGCGCGACCAGCCCCTCGTCACGGTCCTCACCGACAAGACCGACACCGAGGTCGCAGCGCCCGAGGCCGGCGTGGTGACCCGCGTGCTCGCGCGGACCGGCGACACGGTCCCCGTCGGCGCGCCGCTCTGCGAGATCGCGGAGGGCGCGGTCGCGAGCCCGCAGCCTGCCCCCCCCCCGCCGCCGGCGAGCCCTCCGCAGGCCCCGCGCGAGGAGCCGCCCGCGGCCTCGCCGTCGGTGCGCAAGCTCGCCCGCGAGAAGGGCGTCGACCTCGGCGCGGTGGCGGGCAGCGGCGACGGAGGTCGCATCACGCAGCAAGACGTCTTGCTCGCTGCGAGCGGCCCCGCGCACCCCCCCGCGGCCGCCCCCGCTCCGGCCCCTCGCGCGAGCGCGCCGAGCGACAAGAGCCCCCTCGCGTTCGACTCGGGCGCGTTCCGCGTGCCGCCCTACGCCCCGCGGCCGGGGGACGAGGTCGTCCCGTTCAGCCGGCGCCGCCGGATCATCGCCGACCACATGGTCTACTCGAAGCTGACCTCGCCGCACGTGGTCACCTTCGCCGAGACGGACATCCACAAGACCGACCTCTTGCGCGAGAAGCACAAGAACGCGCTCAAGGCCGAGGGGATCAACCTCACCTACCTCGCGTTCGTCGTCGCCGCGACGTGCAAGGCGCTGCGCGAGCACCGCGTGATGAACAGCCGCGTGCTCGACGGGGAGTACGCGCTGATCAAGGGCATCCACATCGGGCTCGCGGTGGAGACGCCGGAGGGCCTCGTCGTGCCGGTGATCAAGAACGCCGACGAGCTCAGCGTGCGCGGGCTCGCGCGCGCGATCGGCGAGCTCGCGGACAGGGCCCGCGACAACCAGCTCACCCCCGACGATCTCAGCGGCAAGACCTTCACGATCTCGAACCCGGGCCGCAAGGGGAACCTCGTCGGCGGCGCGATCATCAGCCAGCCCAACGTCGGCATCCTGCGCATGGGCGAGATCAAGAAGCGCGTGGTCGTGATCGAGCACGACGGCGTGGACACGATGGCGATCCACCGCGTGATGTACATGGCCCTGAGCTACGACCACCGCGTGGTCGACGGGGTGGAGGCCAACGGGTTCCTCTTCCGGATCCACGAGCTGCTCGAGGCGGGCGACTTCGAGATCTGATTCCGGGCCGCTCGACGGCTGGCCGCGCGATGGCGCGGCCGTCATGATCAGGACGACCGATGGCCGACCTCGAAGGCGACGCGATCCGACGCGACCGGCGCTTCCTGTGGCGCCTGATCCTCGTGCTCGCGCTCGGCACGCTCGCCGGGCTGTGGATGTTCGCCGAGCTCACGGGCGAGCGCGTCGCGGGGTGCGCGGCCGACGCCTTCGGGGGGGTGACGACGCCCCCTCCGAGCGAGTAGATTCCCCGCCATGAACGAGCTGAGCAAGGAGGACCGCCTCCGCCTGATGAAGTTCGTGTGCTCCTTCGCGTGGGCCGACCTGCACGTCGAAGACGCGGAGCGCCACATGGTCCGCAAGCTCATGCAGAAGCTGAAGCTCGACGCCGACGAGCGCGAGCAGGTCGAGGAGTGGCTCGATCTGCCGCCCACCGCCGAGGAGCTCGACCCGGCGCAGATCCCCCCTGCGCACCGCGCGCTCTTCCTGCGCACCGCGCGCGAGATGATCGAGGTCGACGGCGAGGTCGCCCCGGAGGAGGTCGAGAACTTCGAGCTCCTCGCGCAGCTCCTCGCGTGAGCCTTGCCCGGCTCGGCCGAGTGGGCGGTCGTCGCCGGGCGCGTGGATCTCCTGCTCGAGCGTGCCCGGTCCGCGCGAGGCATCGCGGCGCGTCGCTTCGCGC
>JAYRVK010000989.1:0-3606 GCA_041918555.1 Sandaracinaceae bacterium | reverse complement strand
GACGACTGCGACGGCGTGGTCGACGAGACCTTCGACACCGCGACCGATCCGTCGAACTGCAGCGCGTGCGGCGTCGTGTGCATGCTGCCGGATGCGTTCCCGACGTGCGTCGACGGCGTCTGCCAGATCGAGCGCTGCGCGGTCGGGCACCACGACCTCGATGGCGCGCCGGCGAACGGCTGCGAGTACGAGTGCCCGCCCTCGGGTGCGGAGCTCTGCGACACCCTCGACAACGACTGCGACGGCGCGATCGACGAGGACTTCGACGTCACGACGGACCTCGAGCACTGCGGGATGTGCGGCAACACCTGCGTGTTCGCGAACGCCGCGGCGAGCTGCGTCGGCTCGAGCTGCGTGATGGGCGCGTGCAACACGGGCTTCGTCGACCTCGACATGGACCCCGCGACCGGCTGCGAGTACCGCTGCACGGCGACGGGCACCGAGACGTGCAACCGCCGCGACGACGACTGCGACTCGCGGATCGACGAGACGTTCGACCTCACCACCGACGCGATGCACTGTGGAGAATGCAACCGAGCTTGCGTGTTCCTCAACGCCGTCGGCCAGTGCGCGCCGGACCTCGCGGGCGCGCCGGTGTGCTCGATCCTGATGTGCACGCCGGGCTTCCACGACATCGACGGCGACCCCGCGACGGGCTGCGAGTACCCGTGCGTCCCGACCGGCGCGGCCGACGGCTGCGACGGGATCGACGACGACTGCGACGGCCTCCTCGACGAGTCCGATCCGGCGATCGGGACGCCGTGCGGCAGCACGATGGGCTCGTGCATGCCCGGCATCAACAGCTGCCAGCGCGGCGCGATCGTGTGCGTCGGAGGGATCGGCGCGCAGCCCGAGAGCTGCAACGACCTCGACGACGACTGCAACGGCACGCCCGACGACGGCGCGCTGCCCGGGGTCGGCGAGCGCTGCGGCGCGACCAACGTCGGCCGCTGCGAGTTCGGGACGACGGTGTGCACGACGGGCACGATCGGCTGCGGCGGCGCTTTCGTCGGCCCGATCGCGGAGGACTGCAACGGGACCGACGACGACTGCAACGGCGCGACCGACGACGGCATGACCCCGCCTCCGCGCGCGAGCGTGCCGAGCTGCGCGGAGACCCGCGGCGTGTGCGCGGGCCGCATCCCGGACTGCCGCGGCGCGGCGGGCTGGGGCTGCGACCTCCCGGCGACCTTCCAGACCGTCGAGACGCGCTGCGACGTCCTCGACAACGACTGCGACGGCACGCGCGACGAGGGCTGCCTCGTCCCGGTCGGCGCGGCCGACCAGCGGGTCGATCTGGGCGACACCCGCGCGGCCGCCAACTCCGTCAACCCGTTCCTGACGGGCGACGGCGGCAGCGACGTGTGGCTCTCGTGGATGGATCTGCGCGTCGGCGGCGTCGCGCACACGTTCTTCTCGCGCTCGACCAACGGCGGCGCGACCTGGTCGGACGGCGTCCGCCTCGACACCGCCGGCGGGCCGACGTTCTCGCCGCGCGTCGCGTACGGCGGCGGCACCACCGTCGCCGCGATCTGGGCGGACTTCCGCGGCGGGACCGGCTTCCGCGAGATCTTCCGGGCGTTCAGCAACACCGACGGCGGGGGCTTCGTCGGGGACCTCAAGGTCAACTCCGGGACCACCGCGTCGGTCGACTCGTTCGCGGTCGAGGTCGCGCGGAGCGGCGCGAACGTGTACGCGGCGTGGGAGACGTTCGTCACCGACCGCACGCGGCACATCTTCTTCGCGCGCTCGACCGACGGCGGGAACACGTGGTCGGCCGAGCAGCGCCTCTCGACGCCGGCGAGCGCGACGTTCGTCGCGGCCAGCCCCCAGCTCGCGGCCGCGGGCGCGAACGTGTACGTGGTGTGGCGCGACAATCGCAACGGGAGCCTCGACGTGTTCCTGCGCCGCTCGAGCAACAGCGGCGCGACGTTCGCGGCGGAGACGCGCATCGACGTCGGCGACGCGGCGGGCACGAATTCGAGCTTCTCGCCGAGCGTCGCCGCCGAGGGCAGCGACGTCTACGTCGCGTGGGTCGATGACCGCGACATGGGCTCCTTCGACGTCTGGCTCAACCGCAGCCAGGACGCGGGCGCGACGTGGCTCGCGAGCGCCACCCAGCTCGACATGGACGCGTTCTCGCACGACAGCATCGAGCCGCACGTCCTCGCGCCGCAGGCGGGCGCGGCGGTCGTGACGTGGATCGACTACCGCTTCGGCTTCCCCGACGTGGTCAGCGCGCGCAGCGACGACCGCGGCGACACGTGGGGCGCCCCGCAGCGGCTCGACACGAGCACCGCGGCGGGCGTCAGCGGCAGCTACGACCTCGCGGTCGACGCCGACGGCGCCCTCGTCGTCGCCGCGTGGGCCGACGACCGCGCGGGCTTCCTCGACGTCTACGCGAACTTCTCGCTCGACGGCGGGATCACCTGGCAGCCGCAGGACTACCGGCTCGACACCTCGCCGCTCGGCACGAGCGACTCCGAGCACCCGTTCGTGTACGTCGGCGGGACGACGGCGCACGTCGTGTGGGAAGACCACCGCACGGGCACCGGCTGCACGCGGCCGATCGGCGCCGAGTGCCCCGAGGCGGACCTGTTCTACCGCCGCATGCAGTAGTGGCCGGCGACGTCCGCGCGGCGCTCGCGGTCCTCGCGCTCGGGATCCTCACGAGCCGCGGCGTCGCGACGTTGGATGAAGCGGTCCTACTCGACCAGACCGACGCGTGGGCGCGCGGCCGCGCCACGCTCTCGACGGATCCGGGCCCGCTGTGGGTCCCCACGCAGGCGGTCGCCGGCGGGCTCCTCTACGACGCGGGCGACGGGCTGCGCTCGGCCTCGCCGCCGGGGCTGTCGATGCTCGCGCTCCCGCTCGTCGCGCCGTTCGCGTGGATCGCGAGCGCGCCGATCGGCGCGTCGACGAGCCCGCTCGCCCGGCCCGGCCCCATCGAGGCGACGCTCGGCCCGCTGCGCCGGGATCCGCGCGGGATCGCGTTCGGGCTCATCGGTCCGCTGTGCGCCGCGCTCGCGCTCCTCGCGTTCCTGCGCGCGGCGCGCGCGCTCGAGCTCTCGGCGCGCGCGCGGGCCCTCGGCGCGGCCGCGCTCGCCCTCGGCTCGCCGCTCCTCGCGTACGCGGGCACGTGCTGGACGCAGCTCCCGGTCACCGCGCTCCTCGCGTTCGCGCTGGCCCAGGTCGTCGAGCGCGATCGGCGCCCGGGCCTGCCCGCGACGGGCCTCGGGCTCGCGCTCGGGCTCGCGGTGCTCGTCCGCGCCGAGTGCCTGCTCTTCGCGATCCCGTTCGGCCTCGCCACGTACCGGACCGAGCACCGCTGGCGGCGCAGCCCGAGCCGGTCGCTCCTGCGGCTGGTGGTCCCGATCGCGGCCGCCGTCGCGATCCTCGTCGCGCTCGGCCTGCCCGCGTCGGGGGGAGGGTGGAGCGCCGCGAACATGATCGTCGGCGTGCCGGGCGTGCTCGTCAGCCCGCGCGCGGGGCTCCTCGTCTACGCCCCGTTCGCGCTCCTCGCGATCCCCGGGATCGCGGCGCTGCGCGGTCACCCCGTCGCGGTCGTGCTCGCCGGCGTGCCCGCGCTCGCCCTCCTGGTCTACG
>JAYRVK010000988.1:0-20285 GCA_041918555.1 Sandaracinaceae bacterium | reverse complement strand
GCCGAGCCAGTAGAAGCCGTACCTCTCGAAGCCGCGCACCCAGCACTCGGGCATCACCATGCGCTCGAAGATCGAGCGCGGCGTCGCCTGGCAGAGCGGGTGGAGGCGCCACTCCTTCACGCAGTTGCAGCAGGTGTTCTGCTGCGGATCGAGGTCGATCGCGATCCCGTAGACGTGATTGCTGACCTCGCCGTTGTGGTAGGTGTTCTGCTCGCGCAGGCCGCTGAGCCGCCGCGGCGCGTAGGTGTCCGTGCAGGTCCGCGCGATCTCCTGCTCCGCGCAGCGCGCCGCGGCGACGATGCGCTGGTTGAGCCGGATCGGCCGGTCGAAGAGCCGCAGGTTCACGCTGTTCTCGGCGGGCGTCCGCGCGTTCCAGTCCGGGAGGCCGAAGCCGGTGAAGAACCCGTAGTTCTCGGTGCGGAAGCGGATCGCGCGCTGGTGCACGGCCCGCCGTTCGCGCTGCTCGTCGCGGTCCATGGTGACCCGCGTCGTCCAGCTCTCGCGGATCAGGAAGGGCAACGGATCTTGCGGATTGCAGAGGATCTCCTCGCTCGCCGCGCGCTCGCGCCACGCGGCCGCGCCCTCCGCGGGCGCGTCGTCCTGCGCGCTCGATCGCGGGAGCGAGGCGCACACGACGAGCGCGGCGAGCGCGGAGCCGAGCGCGAGCGCGAGGACGGAGCGGCGACGCATGGGCGGGAGCTTACCCTCGTTCGGCGCCGTAGAGGGCCCCGTGCCGCGCCCACAGGTACGCGAGGAGATCCTCGACGTGGTCGCGCTCGCCGACCGCGGCGCGGACGATCTCCGGGGCCTCCTCGAGGTGCCCGCGCGAGTGGATCCGCTCGCGCAAGAACGCCAGGATCGGCGCGAAATTCCCGGCCTCCACGCGCTCCCAGAGATCGGGGAGCTCGCGCTCGAGCGTGGCCCCGAGGCTCGCCGCGTAGAGGTTGCCGAGCGTGTAGCTCGGGAAGTACCCGAACGCCGCGCCCGACCAGTGCACGTCCTGGAGCACGCCGCGCGCGTCGTCCTGTGGCCGCACGCCGAGGTACTCGACGTAGCGCGCGTTCCACGCCTCCGGCAGCTCGTCGATCGCGAGGCGGCCCTCGAAGAGCGCGAGCTCGAGCTCGAAGCGCACGATGACGTGGAGGTTGTAGGTCACCTCGTCCGCGTGCACGCGGATGAGCCCGCGCTCCACGCGGTTCTGCGCGCGGTAGAGCCGCGTCGCGTCCATCCCCGCCTCGGGGAAGTGCGCGTTCACGCGCCCCGCGAGCCAGCGGCAGAAGGGGAGGGAGCGCCCGATGAAGTTCTCCCAGAAGCGCGACTGCGACTCGTGGAGCCCGAAGCTCGCCGCGCTCGCCACGGTGGTGCCCGCGTGCTGGTGCGGCAGGCCCTGCTCGTACATCGCGTGGCCCGCCTCGTGGATCGTCGCGCCGAGGCCGCCGAGGAGGTTGTCCGCGCGGATGTGCGTCGTGATCCGGACGTCGCCCTGGCCGAGCCCCGTCGTGAACGGGTGCTCCGCGTGATCGAGCCGGCCGCCGTCGAAGTCGTAGCCGAGCGCGGCCGCCACCTCGCGGTGGAGCGCGATCTGCCGGTCGGCGTCGAAGGAGGCGCCGAGGTCCGCGAGCTGCGGGCGCTCGGCGATCGCCATCAAGAGCGGGGTGAGCCCGTCGCGCAGGCGCGCGAACGTCTCGCGCAGGCTCGTCACGCTCGTCCCCGGGTCGAACTCGTCGAGGAGCACCTCGTAGGGGTGGCGATCGGGATCGATCGCCTCCGCGCGGCGCCGCGAGAGCTCGAGCAGCCGCGTCAGGCTCGGCGCGAAGCGGGAGTAGTCGCTCCGCTTCTTGGCCTCGATCCACGCCGCGAACCCCTCCGAGCGCGCGCGCGCGAGCTGATCGACGAGCTCCGCCGGGACGCGCTTCTCGCGCCGATAGCTGCGCCCGAGGTTCGTCGCGCAGGCGCGGCGGACCGGGTCCGTCTCGCCCTCGAGGTCGGCGAGCCAGCCGCCGATGCGCTCGTCGGTCTGCCACTCGTGCGCCAGCCGAGAGAGCAAGGCGCGTTGCGCCCCGCGCAGCGGCTGCGCGTTCGGCGGCATCATCGTTTGTTCGTCCCACCCCAGGGTCCCCATCACCCCTTCCAGGGTCTCGAGCTTCGACAGATGGGCGACCAACGCATCCCAGGACGTGTGGTTCACCCGCGTGGTGTTCCACAGATTCCTCACGCGCGCACGAGCGCGCGCACCTTCAGGCCGCCCGCGTCGGTGAGGAACGCGGTGCGCAGGGCGGCGCCGGCCCGCATCCCGAGCCGGCGATCCGCGGTGAGGATCGCGAGCGACCAGCCCTCGGGCACCGCGGCGCCGAGCGCGCGGTAGAGGGGCCCGAGATCGCGATCCGCGTCGAGCCGCCGCCCGAACGGCGGATGCGTGACGATCGCGCCGGGCCCCGCGAGCGTGATGGGGACCGACAACGCCGCCACCTCGAAGCTCGCGCGGACCCCGGCGTTCGCGGCGTTCGCGCGGCTCGCGTCGATCGCGGCCGGATCGCGATCGCGCCCGAGGATCGGGGGGCCCTCGCGCACCGCCGCCTCGGCCGCGGCGCGGACCTCGGCCCACGCGGTCGCGTCCAGGAGCGGCGTGCGCTCGAAGGCGAAGGCGCGCCGGCCGCCCGGGGGCCGGCCCTCGGCGAGGAGCGCGGCCTCGATGGGGATCGTGCCGACGCCGCAGAGCGGATCGACGAGCGGCGAGCGCCGGTCCCACCCGCTCGCGATCACGAGGGCCCGCGCCAGATCCTCGCGGAGCGGCGCGCGGCCCGACGTCGTGCGGTAGCCGCGGCGGTGGAGCGGCGCGCCCGAGGTGTCGAGCGAGACCTGGGCGCGGTCGCGCACGAGGCGGATCGCGATGGGCACCGGGTCCTCGCCCTCCGGCGGCGCGTCCCCGAGCCGCGCGGCGATCGCCGCGAGCGCGCGCTCGGCGATCGCGCCGGTGTGGTGGAGGCGGCTCTTGTGGGCGCTCGCGCGCACCGCCCGCGGCACGCCGGGGGTGAGCCACTCCTCCCACGCGATCCGCGCGAGCTCGCGCTCGAGCGCGTCGAACCCCGGCGCCACGAACGACGCGACCCGCGCGAGGACGTGGGTCGCGAGCCCCGACACGAGGTTTGCGCGGTACAGCACGCGCCGGTGGCCGCGGAAGCTCACCCCGCCCCGCGCCGGCTCGGGGGCGAGCCCGCCGAGCGCGGTGAGCTCCGCCTCGAGCAGCGGCTCGAGCCCCGGCGCGCACGCGGCGAACAGCGCCAGCGGCGCGGTCATGTTCCCAACTTGGAGACATCGCCCATGAGCGGGTATCCTCGTCCCCACGTGTGACCGAGTCCACCCACGCCAAGAGCTCCAGCCCGAAGGAGATCGTCCGCGCCACCCTCGAGGAGGCCGGCGTCCTGCCCGTGCTCGACGAGGCCCTGCAGGTCGCGGGGCTCGACGCGCTGCCCGACGGCCGCGAGGCCCTGGTCCGCCTCCTGGACGGGCCGCTCTCGCGCGCCCTGATCGGCACCCTGCACCCGACCACCGCGGGGCAGATCATCGAGACGCTCCGCGCGCGCCTCGCCGCCGCGCAGAGCGGCACGCGGATGAAGACGCCCGCCGAGCTCGTGCGCGACGGCGAGATCGTGCTGACCGACTCGATGGCCGCGACGGTGCCGCCGCCCGCGGGGCCCAGCGCCTCGGAGGCCTACGACGACCTCGTGACGGGCGCGATCCACACGCGCGTCACGCCCGCGTGGGGCATCCGCACGGTCGACCCCGACGCCGAGCCGGGCACCACGCTGTGGATCATCGTCTCGAGCCACCCCGAGCTGCCCTCGCTCGCGCTCGACAAGGCGCCTCCCCACGTGGACGTGGTGCACGCCTCGTCGATCGCCGTGCTCAACGCCGCCCTGAAGCGCTCGCAGTCCAAGGCGAGCGTCGTCGTCCTCGACGCCGAGGAGCCCTCCGTGAAGCTCGATCGCGCGCTCGCGGCCCTCACCACCGACGGCCTCGACCTGCGCGTGGTGCTCTGGCGGATGCCCCCGGACCGGCGGCGCCTCCTGCTCGAGGCGATCCCCCACGCGGCGACGTGGCTGCCCTGCGAGGCCGAGGTCACGCCCCGCGAGATCATGCAGCTCCTCGGGCTCTAGTCCTCGAGGGGCGCGGCGCGCGCGGCCCCATCCATCGTCGCGCGCGGCGGCGCCCCGCGTACCCCGCGCGCCTCCGCGCGAGGGCCCCTCGGCCGGCCTCGAGCGTGGATCGTTGACGGCGGCGCGCGACCGGCGTAATCCCGGCGGTCGTGCCCGAAGTATCCATGGCGTCCGCGCCGAACCTCGCCATCTTCTGCGACTTCGAGAACGTCGCGATCGGCGTCCGGGACGCCAACTACAAAGAGTTCGACGTCGACATGGTGATCGAGCGGCTGCTCGACAAGGGCAAGATCGTCGTCAAGAAGGCGTACGCGGACTGGAGCCGCTTCAAGAACGCGAAGCGCTCGATGCACGAGGCGGCGTTCGAGATGATCGAGATCCCGCACATCTCGTACTCCGGGAAGAACTCGGCCGACATCCGCCTCGTCGTGGACGCGCTCGACCTCTGCTACACGAAGCCGCACATCGACCACTTCGTGATCGTCAGCGGCGACAGCGACTTCTCGCCCCTCGTCAGCAAGCTCCGCGAGAACGACAAGATCGTGATCGGCGTGGGCGTGAAGAACTCGAGCAGCGACCTCCTGATCGACAACTGCGACGAGTTCATCTACTACGACGACCTCGAGCGCAAGCGCCGCGCCTCCGAGCGGAGCGGGCGCAAGAAGAGCCCCCCGCGCAAGCGCCCCGCCCCGATCCGCGACGAGGAGAGCGCGCCGTCGGCGCCGACCCCCGCGCCCGCGATCGCCGCGCCGGTCCTCGATCCGCCGCCGCCCGCCGAGGCGACGCCGGATCCCGAGGTGCCTGCGCAGAACGGCGAGGACCTCGAGGAGCGCCGGCAGCAGGCGCTCGACCACGTGCTCGACGTGGTGGAGGCGCTGTTCAGCGATCGCGAGGAGGAGCAGCTCTGGGGCTCGATGGTCAAGCAGACCCTCAAGCGCAAGCGGCCCAACTTCTCGGAGCGCTTCCACGGCTACCGCACCTTCACCGAGCTGCTCGAGGACGCGCAGAAGCGCGGCCTCCTCGAGCTCTCGCGCGACGAGCGCTCGGGCGGCTACCTGATCACGAGCTTCGGCCCGAACGCGTAGCGGGGTTTCCGCGCGGGCTGCGCTCGGGCATCCTTGGGCCATGAGCGGTGACTCGCCGCGCGGCACCGTCCTGGTGATCGACGACAGCCAGATCGTCCGGGCGTCGCTCGTGCGGATGCTCGAGGACGGCGGCTACCGCGTGCACGAGCGCTCCACGCCGGTCGGCGCGAGCGCGGTGATCGTGCGCGAGCGCGTCGACGTCGTGGTGCTCGACATCAACATGCCGGTGATGAGCGGCGCGCGCTTCGCCGAGCTGCTCGCCGCCAACGATCGCCTCAAGCACGTCGGGCTCGTCCTCGTCACGGGCGACCCGGTCCAGCTCGCGGAGGTCGCGGCGCGCGTCGGCGCGGAGGGCGCGCTCACCAAGGCCGAGGCGCGCACCAAGCTCGTGGCGGTCGTCGACGAGATCCTCCGCTCGCGCGCGGGCGTGCGGAAGAAGCGCGTCGGCCTCGACCTCGGGAGCGCGCGGATCCCCATCCCCGTGGACGGAGTCCTGCGCATCGGGCGCGGCGGCGAGTGCGACGTGCTCCTCGACGAGCCGGACGCCTCGCGCGAGCACGCCGAGATCGTCGGCCGCGCGGGCGGCGCGTTCCTCGAGGATCTCGGCTCGCGCAACGGCACGTTCGTGAACGGCGAGCGCGTCACGAGCGCGCGCGAGCTGCACGTCGGCGACGTGATCAAGATCGGCGACAAGGAGCTGCTCGTGTTCGACGCCTCCGACCGCGCGCCGCGCGACAAGCCCACCGTCACGATCGGCAAGGCCGTCGGCGATTAGCCGAGCACGACGGGCGCGCGCGCGGGCTCGGTGACGAGCAGCGGGTCGCGCGCGCGGAGCGCGCCGAAGAGGCGCTCGTAGTCGTCCTCGCTCACCACGCCGAGCTCCGCTTCGTGTAGGCCGACCGCGAGGATCGCGTCGGGGAGCTGCGGATCGGGGACGAGCGCCACGCAGCGCATGGCGCCGCTCGGGTCGACGGGCGCCTCGAAGCAGACGTAGCCGCCCTCGCCGATCGGCTGCGCGCAGCCGCGTGCGTGCCGCGCGAGCCGGCGCAGGAGCGCGACGGGCCACGCGGGGGCCTCGGCCTCGGATGCGCGCGCCGCCAGGCGGAACGTGAGGTCGCGGCCGAGCGCGTGCGCGCTGAGCGCGACGTAGTGCCAGTGCGGCCCCGCCTCGTTCGGGAACACGGTGACGGGGACCCCGTCCTCGTCCGACCAGCAGAAGGGCTCGCTCCCCTCGTACAGCGCGCGCAGCGCCGCGTGGTCGAGGCACGCGCGGATGCGGATCGGGCCGAGGGGCATGGGCTCACGCGGATGTACGCCGCGCGCGCCCCACGTCTCCCCCGGAGATCAGCGGTATACGGGGGTCCAGCCGCTCGGGTCCTGGAACAGGCGCACGCAGCGGATCTGCTTCTGGTCGGTCAGGAAGAACCGGTGGTAGCGATCCTTGGGCACGACGAGCAGGTCGCCGGGCTCGACCGTCAAGCGCATCCAGCGGTCGTCGCGGCTCCGGATGTCGAACACGCCCTCGCCCTCGAGCACGAAGCGCACCTCGTCCTCGGTGTGGAGGTGCTCGTCAACGAATTTTGCGCAGATCGCTTCGAGGTCCGGCGTGCTCGGCGAGAGCGCGACCTCGTCCTCGCGCACGTAGCCCTGCGCCGCCTTGAGCGCGTCGAGCGGCGCGCGGTACGCCGCGGGGACCGGCTCGAGCCGGCGGTGCTCCACCCCCTCGCGCGCGAGCGCGGCGGCGTCGATCGGTGACCCGTCCTCGATGAAGTGCGCGTTCATCAGGTCTCGCTCCCCGGGTCGAACCCGAGCTGCCGCATCCGGACCGCGGCCTCGAAGAGGTAGTGGTAGCACTCCGCCTGGGTCTTGGCGGCGATCCAGTCGGCGCCCCACACGTAGACTCCGTGGCGCCGCACGAGCACCGCGTGCGTGCGCGGGTACGCGTCCATCGCCTCGGCCATCGCGTCGGCGAGGTCGCACTCGTGCGCGGTGTTCTCGAGGATCGGGACGACGAGCTCGTCGTGGTAGGAGACGCCCGCGATCCCCTTCATCATCTCGAGCCGCGTCACGCGCAGCTCGCGCTCGAAGAGCAGCGTGGCCAGCATCGCGAACATCCCGTGGCTGTGGATCACCGAGCCGGCCCCGCGGCGCCGGTAGGCGTGCAGGAACAGCGGCGCGCAGGCGCTGAGGCGCAGCGAGCGATCCGCCGGCGCCTCGACGAGCTGGCCCGCCTCGTCGAGCACGAAGAGATCCTCGGGCCGCAGGCGCTCCTTCTGCACGCCGCTCGGCGCGACGAAGATGCGCGCGCCCTCGCGCACGCTGATCCCGCCGCCGGTGCCGCTCACCCAGCCCTGTCCGTAGAACTGCCGGCACAGCGCGCACACGATCTCGCGCGGGTCTTCCACGGGCGTGCTGGTTATCATCCGCCCCCCATGTCGCGCAAATCGCCCGAGCAGTACATCCACTCGCACCTGCGCGGCCTCCGCACCTCGGCCTCTCTCGCGATCGTCGAGCACGGGCACGCGCTCGCGGCCGAGGGCCGGCACGTCTTCCGGCTCGGCCTCGGGCAGTCTCCGTTCCCCGTCCCGCCGCCGATCGTCGAGGCGCTCCACGCCAACGCCACCGAGAAGGAGTACCTCCCGGTGCGCGGGCTCTACGAGCTGCGCCGCGCGATCGCGCACTACGCCGAGCGCAAGGCGGGCATCGATCGCACCGCCGACGACGTGCTCGTCGCGCCCGGCGCCAAGCCGCTCACGTTCCTGCTCCAGCTCGTGTTCCGCGGCGACATCATCGTCCCGACCCCCGCGTGGACCCCGTACGCGGCGCAGGCGCGCGTGCTCGGCCGCCCGATCCGGTGGCTGCACACGCGCGCGGAGGACGGCTACCTCGTCACGCCCGAGGCGCTCGACGCGGCCCTGCGCGAGGAGTCGTCGCGCCCGCGGCTCGTCCACCTCGCGTACCCGAGCAACCCGACGGGCGCCACCCTCAAGATCGATCAGCTCAAGGCGCTCGCGGCCATCGCGCGCGACCACGACGCGCTCGTCCTCTCCGACGAGATCTACGGCGAGCTCCACCACAAGGGGAAGCACGTCTCGATCGCCCGGTACTACCCCGAGGGCACGATCATCTCCACGGGCCTGAGCAAGTGGGTCGGCGCGGGGGGCTGGCGCCTGGGCGCGTTCGTCTTCCCCGAGCGCCTGCGCGCGATCCTCGACGTGATGAGCGCGGTGGCGTCCGAGACGTTCACCGCGACGAGCGCGCCGATCCAGTACGCGGCGGTCGCGGCGTTCGAGCCCAACGAGGAGATCGAGCGCTACCTCGCGAACGCGCGCCGCATCTGCTCGGCGCTCGGCCGCTGGTGCGCGCGCAAGCTCCGCGGCGCGGGCATCGAGTGCCCCCAGCCGATCGGCGCGTTCTACCTCTTCGCGGACTTCGGTCCTCTGCGCGAGCGCCTCGGGGCCCGCGGCATCGCGACGAGCCGCGACCTCACCGCGCGCCTCCTCGCGGACGTCGGCGTGGCCTCGCTCCCGGGCTCGGACTTCGGACGGCCCGACGCGGAGCTGACCGCGCGCCTCGCGTACGTCGACTTCGACGGCGCGCGCGCGCTCGACGCGGTCGACGTGATCCCGCCCGAGCAGCCGCTCGACGCGACGTTCCTGAAGCGCCACTGCCGCCCCGTCGTCGACGCGATCGAGGCGATCACCGACTGGGTCGCGAGGTAGCCGGACCTCGGAAATCTGGTCCTCGCCTGCGGAGGAGGGGCAGAATGAGGCCCGGGCATGTCCGAGGACGATCGACGCACCGCCTATCGGTTCGCGGCGCGCATCAAGGTGCGCTTCCGATCCATCGAGGAGCTCGTCACGGCGTACACCGAGGACGTGAGCCGCGGCGGGCTCTACGTCACCGCCAACCAGCAGCTCCCGCCCGGCACGCAGGTCCAGCTCTCGCTCGAGCTCCCCGACGGAGGCGCGCCGGCGCTCGTCCCGGCGCGCGTGGCCTACGTCCTCGACGAGGCGAGCGCGCGCGCGCAGGGCCGCAACCCCGGCATGGGCATGCAGTTCCTCGAGGACCAGGTGACGCCGCTCGCGGAGCGCATCGCGCGCTTCCTCGCCGACACCATCGGCTCGGGCGAGCACGAGCGGCCGGCCCCGATCCACGCCCTCGTCGTCGACGACTCGGCGGCGTACCGCGATCTCGTCGCGCGCTCGCTCGAGGACGCGGGCCACCGCGTGACCACGGCGGAGAACGGCCTCGAGGCGCTCGGCAAGGCGATGCAGCGGCCGCCCGACATCGTGCTCACCGACGTGACGATGCCGGTGATGGACGGTTGGCAGCTGCTGCGGCTGCTCCGCGCGCGCGAGGCCACCAAGAAGGTCCCCGTCGTGTTCCTCACGAGCCTCGACTCGGAGCGCGATCGCATCAACGGCTATCAGCGGGGGGTCGACGACTACATCGCGAAGCCGTTCGCCGGCGCCGAGCTCGTGGCCCGCGTGATCCGCATCGTGACGCGCGCCCGCTGGGAGGGCGTCGTCCACGGCCACGACAGCACCACGATGACGGGCGATCTCCGTCAAGTCACCTTGCCATCTCTGCTCGCGTTCGCGGAGGCGGAGCGCAGGAGCGTGGTGATCACCATCCAGACCTCGCGCGCGACGGCCCGGATCGCGGTCAAGCAGGGCGTCGTGACCAGCGTCCACATCCCCGACGCCACGGCGCCCGAGCTCTTGCTCGAGCGCCTGATCGCGGTGCTCGACTGGGAGGACGGGCGCTTCTACATGGAGGAGGCCGACCTCCCGGACGCGCGCGAGCAGGTCATCGTGCAGATGGCGCTGCTCGAGCACGCGCGCCGCAAGGACGAAGCGGCGCGCTGACGCCCCGCGCGCCCGCCCCCGGATCCTGAGAAGGCTCTCAGGCTGCTCTCAGGGGGCCCGCGCGCCCGGTGGGTAGACCCCGGGCGTGCGCACTCACCTCCTCCTCACGCTCTCGATCGCGGCGGTACCGGGGTCCCTCGCGCGGGCCCAGCCCGTGACCTTCGACGAGGCCATCGGTCTGTCCGCTTCGAGCCCCTCCGTCGCCGGCCAGGAGCGCGCGCTCGACGCGCGTCGCGAGGGAGACGCGCGGATCTCGGACATCACGGACCCGAGCCGCATCTACGCGATGCCGGGTGTGCGCGCGCTGAGCGAGCAGGACCGCGGCTTCGAAGGGCAGCTCCAGCTCGGGCACTCGTGGAACCTCGCGGGGCTGCCCGGCGCCCAGCGTCGCACGGCGTCACGCGAGCGCGAGGCTCGCGCGGCGCGCGCGCGCGCCGTGGCCCTCGAGCAGCGGCTGGCCGCCGCCCGCGCGTGGATGTCGCTGCGCGAGGCCGAGGCCCACCTCGCGACGGCCGAGGAGCAGGTCGCACTCGCCGAGCGCGTCCGCGATCGCACGGAGCGCGCGCGGTCCGCGGGGCTCGCGACGCTCGCCGACCTCGCCGAGGCGCGCGCCTTCGTGTCCGTGTCCCGCGCGACGGTGCTCGAGGCGCGGGGCGACCTCGTGGACGCGCAGATCGTCCTCGGCGCCGCGCTCGGGCGCGCCGACGTGGAGACGCTGCGGACGAGCGGAGCCCTGCCGCGCCCGCCGCTGCCGGAGCCCCGGCAGATCGAGCGGCGCCTCTCCGACGTGGCGCGCGTGCCGGCGGTCGAGGCCGCGCGGCTCGCGTCCCTCGCGGCCGAGGCCCGGGACGTGGAGCTCGCCGCGGCGCGCGGGCCGCGGCTCGACGTCGACCTGATCGCCTACCGCGAGTCGCCGGGGGGCCTGCTCGTCTTCGGACAGGTCGGCGTCTCGCTGCCCCTCGCGGATCTCGCGGCGCGCGAGCGATCGGTGGCGAGCGAGGAGGCGGCGCTGCGCGAGAGCGAGGCCGAGGAGGCCGCGCTCGCGTGGCGGCGCGAGGCCCACCGCGTGGCGCACGACGTGGAGCACGCGCGGGAGGTGGCGCTCGGCCATCGCGAGGATCTCGTCCCGGCCCTCGAGGCGCTGCTCGAGGTGCGGACGCGGCAGCTCGCGGCGGGCGAGACCACGGTCCTCTACGTGCTCGAGGCGACCCGACGCCTCGTCGAGGCGCGCGCCGCGCGTTCGCGCGCGGAGACCCGGGAAGCGTGGGCCGAGACGCGCGCTTGGCTCCTCCTCTCCGTCCACGCGAGCGCGGAGCCGCGGCCGTGACGCGGTGCACGACGGGCTGGATCGCGGTCGCGCTCGCGCTCGCGGCCGCGTGCGGAGGGGGCCCGGCCGAGGATCCGACGAGCGCCGGAGGCGAGCTCGTCCCGACGCCGCGCGTGACGGTGGCGCGCGCGCCGAGCGACCTCGCGCTCCTCGAGGCCCCGGCGCGGATCGTCGCCGCGCCGGGCTCCGAGGCGCGGATCGCCGCCTCGCACGACGCCCGCGTGGTCGCGGTGCACGTGCGCGCGGGCGACCGCGTCGAGGCCGGCTCGCCCGTCGTGGACGTGGTGATCCCCGAGGTGCTCGCGGCCGCGGCGCGGCTCGCGTCCGTCGGTCCCGCCCGCGCCCTGCGCAGCGCGCGGCGCTCGGAGCTCGCGGCGCTCCAGGGCGAGGGGCTCGTCGATCGCGGCCGCGTGTTCGAGCAGGAGGCCGAGCTCGCCAGCCTCGACGTCGAGCGGCGCCTCGCGCTGTCCACGCTGCGCGCCGAGTCGCTCACCACGGCCGACGGGGCGCGGGCGCTGCGCCGCGGGGCCATCACGCTGCGCGCGCCGATCGCGGGCGTGGTGCGCGAGGCGAGCGCCGTGGTCGGCGAGGTGCGCGCCGCGGGTGGCCAGCCCTTCGCGGTGATCGCGGCGCCGCTGCCGGCCCGCATCGAGGCCCGGTTCGCGGAGGGCCTCCCGCGCGGGGCTCGCCTCGTCTTCGTGGGCATCGACGGCTCGCGGATCGCGCTCGCGAGCGACCCCTCCGGCGAAGCGCTCGACGCGCACGACGGGACGCGGATCGTGTGGCTCGAGCCCGCGACCCCGGTGCAGGTGGCCGCCCCGATCGGCGGCCGCGTGGTCGTCACGCTCGCGGAGGGAGACGCCGTCGAGATCGACGCGCACGCGCTCGTGCTCGAGGGCGCGGAGACCCTCGTGGAGCGGCTCGGCGATGGCCGCGCGCTCGTGCGCGTCCCCGTCGAGGTGCTCACGGCCTCGGCGACGCGCGCGATCGTGCGCGCGCGCGAGGGTGCGCCGCTCGCGGTCGGGGATCGCATCGCGCTCGATCCCGCGCGCGGCGCGGCGGAGGGCGAGTAGTGTCCACGCCCCCGCCCCCCCCCCGAGATCTCGTCGCCGCGGTCGCGCGCCTCGCCGTGGAGCGCCGCGTGGGCGTGATCGCCGCCACCGTGGTGGCCGCGATCGCCGCGATCGCCGTGGGCGCGCGGCTGCGCTTCGACGCGCTGCCCGACGTCACGGGGACGCAGGTCGTCGTGCTCACGCGCGCGCCCGGGCTGACCCCCGAGGAGGTGGAGCGGCTCGTGACGCGACCCATCGAGCTGAGCCTCGGCGGCGTGCCCGACACCGAGACGCAGCGCAGCCTCTCGCGCTACGGGATCTCCGCGGTCACGGTGGTCTTCCGCCGGGGCACCGACCTCGTCCGCGCGCGCCAGCTCGTCGGGGAGCGCCTCGCGAGCGTGAACGAGACGCTGCCGGCCAGCGCCGAGCCTCCCGAGCTCGGCCCGATGAGCGGCGGGCTCGGGGAGATCTTCCAGTTCGTCGTGCGCTCGCCGCGGCGCACGTCGTCGGAGCTGCTCGAGCTCGTGAACCTCGAGATCGCGCCGACGCTGCGCGCGGTCCCCGGCGTCGTCGAGGTGAACCCGTGGGGCGGCTCCCGCCGAACGCTCGACGTCGTGGGCGACCCCGTCCGCATGGCGGCGCGCGGCGTGACGCTGCGCGAGCTGCGCGACGCGAGCGCCCGCGCGCTGGGCACGTCGCCGGGGGCGAGCCTGCCGGCCGGCGCGAGCCACGTCCTCTTGCGCGGCCGCGCGCTGCCGCGTCGCTCGGAGGAGCTCGGCGCCGCGCTGCTCCCGACCGTGGGCGAGGGCGGCGCGCCGCGCTGGGCGCGCCTGTCCGACGTCGCGCGGATCGAGGAGGGCGAGATCCCGCGCATCGGCGTCGGCACCTCGAACGGCGGGGGCGAGGTCGTCTACGTGATGTGCCAGATGCTGAGCGGCGAGAACGCGCTCGAGGTGATGGAGCGCATCCATGCCGCGCTGCCCGGGCTCCGCGCGAGCCTCCCCGACGACGTCTCGCTGGAGGTCACCTACGATCGGGAGTCGCTCGTCGTCGCGACGCTGCGCACGGTGGGCACGAGCCTGCTCGAGGGCGGCGCGCTCGTGTCGCTCGTGCTCCTGCTCCTGCTCGGCTCCGTGCGCGCGGGTGGGCTCGTCGCGTCGGTGATCCCGCTCTCGATGCTGGGCGCGGTCGTGTGGATGGTCGCGTTCGACGTGCCCGGGAACCTGATGAGCCTCGGCGCACTGGACTTCGGGCTCCTCGTCGACGGAGCGGTGGTCGTGGTGGAGGCCGTGTTCCACGAGCTCGCCCGGGCCAAGCGCGCCGGGCTCCCGCTCGACGCCGCGCGCGTGCGCGAGACGATCGCGGCGAGCACCGCGTCGGTCGCGCGCCCGGTCTTCTACGCGGTGAGCATCATCGCGCTCGTCTACGTCCCGGTGCTCACGCTCGACGGCGTCGAGGGCGTGATGTTCCGACCCATGGCCCTCACCGTCCTGTTCGCGCTCGGCACCGCGCTCCTGCTCGGCCTCACCTTCGTGCCCGCGGTGCTCGCGGTCGCGATCCGGCCCCACCACGTGCCGGACCAGGAGCCGTGGATCGTGCGCGCGGCGAGCGCGGTGTACGCCCGCGTGCTGCCGGTCACGCAGCGGCGCCCCCGCACGCTGCTCGGCCTGGTCGCCCTGGGCCTGGCCATCGGTGCGCTCCTCTTCGCGCGCTCGGGCACGGAGTTCATCCCGACGCTCGACGAGGGGGATCTCGTCGTGCAGGTCACCCGCCACGCCGACGTGTCGCTCGAGGCGCAGATCGAGCACGCCGCCGCGCTCGAGCGCGCGCTCCTCGAGGTGCCCGAGGTCCGCGCCGTGAGCCACCGCATCGGCAGCCCGAGCGTCGCCACCGACATCATGGGCATCGAGATGGCCGACGTCTTCGTCTCGATGCGACCCCGCGACGAGTGGCGCGAGGGCATCGACCGCGAGGGCCTGATCGCCGAGCTCGAGGCGCGGGCCCGCGCCTCCGATCCACGCGCGTCCTACGGCTTCACGCACCCGATCCAGATGCGGTTCAACGAGCTCCTCGGCGGCTCGACGAGCGACGTCTCGCTGAGCATCCGCGGCGCCGACCTCGACGAGCTGCAGCGCCTGGGCGGCGCGGCCGCCGACGTGATCCGCGCCGTCGAGGGCGCGGTCGACGTCCGCGTCACCTCGCCGCCCTCGGTCCCCGTGCTCGACGTGGCGCCTCGCGCCCTCGACGCGGCGCGCTTCGGCCTCGACGCGCGCGACGTGCTGGACCTCGTCGAGGCGCAGCGCTCCGGCCTCGGCGTGGGCGTGACCGACGACGGGCCCGTGCGGGTGCCCGTGCGCGTGCGCCTGGGCGCGACGCCGAGCGCCTTCGACCTCGGGCGAGCCCTCGTGCCCACCGAGCCCGTCGAAGGCGCGAGCGGGCTGGTGCCGCTGTCGCGCGTGGCGGACGTGACCCGCGTGCGCGCCCCGGCCCTCGTGGATCACGAGCGCGGCCATCGGCGGATCGTGGTCGCGTTCAACGTGCGCGGCCGCGATCTCGGCTCCGTCGTCGAGGAGTGCGAGCGCCGCGTGGAAGACGCGGTGCCGCTCCCTCCCGGCTACGTGCCGAGCTGGGGAGGTCAGTCCGAGAACCTCTCCCGCGCGCGCGCCCGCATGCTGATCGTGGTCCCCATCGTCCTCGCGGCGGTCGTGTTCCTGCTCTACCGCGCGCTGGGCCGCTGGAAGAGCGCGCTCCTGGTCTTCGCCAACGTCCCCTTCGCGGCGGTGGGCGGCATGGCGATGCTCTACCTGCGCGGGATGCCGATCTCGATCTCGGCGGCGATCGGGTTCGTCGCGCTCTCGGGGATCGCGGTGATGAACGGCGTCGTCCTCGTGTCGCGCGTGCACGCCGAGGAGGAGGCCGGCGTGCCGAGCGACGAGGCCGCGGTGCGCGCCGCGAGGAGCCGCCTGCGACCGGTCCTGATGACCGCGCTCGTCGCCGGCCTGGGCTTCGTGCCGATGATGCTCGCCGACGGCGTGGGCGCGGAGGTGCAGGCGCCTCTCGCGACGGTCGTGGTGGGAGGGCTCGTGACCTCGACGTTGCTCACGCTCGTCGTGCTCCCCGCGGTCTATGCTCGGGTCGCCGGCGCCCGGCGACTACCCGCATGAGGATCCTGCTCGTCGAAGACGAAGAGAAGCTCGCGCGCTTCCTCGTCCGGGGGCTGCGCGAGGAAGGGCATCAGCTCGATCACTGCACGCACGGCGAGGACGCGCGCGCCCGGATCGCGGCGCTCGGCTACGACGTGATCGTCCTGGACTGGATGCTGCCCGACGACGACGGCCTCGCGATCGTCGAGCACATGCGGCGCGAGGGGATCCGCACGCCCGTGCTCATGCTCACCGCGCGCGCCGAGACGAGCGAGAAGGTCGTCGGCCTGCGCGCGGGCGCCGACGACTACCTCACGAAGCCCTTCGAGTTCGAGGAGCTGCTCGCGCGCCTCCTCGCGCTGCATCGCCGGAGCGAGGGCGCCGCGAGCGAGGCGGCGCTCGGCGACGCCGTGCTCGACGCGCGGCGGCGCTGCCTGCGGTGCGGCAACGTCGAGGTCGAGCTCACCGCCCGCGAGCACGCGCTCCTCTCCGAGCTCTTCTCGCACGCCGGCGAGGTGCGCACGCGCGCGCAGCTCCTCGCGGAGGTGTGGGGGCACTCCTTCGAGGGCGACCCGAACATCCTCGACGTGTACGTCGGGTACGTGCGCGCCAAGCTCGCCAAGCTGTCCGAGGCCGCGAGCCGCGCCGGCCGCCCGCCCCGGGTCCCCGCGATCCGAGCCGTGCGGGGCGTGGGCTTTCGCCTCGCGCTCGAGGAGGGAGCCTCGCGGTGACGTCGCTGCGCGCCCGGCTGGTCGTGTTCGGCGCGATCCTGCCCGCGCTGCTCCTCGGCGCCGCGGTGCTCGTGGCGGGCGCGATCTTCGAGCGCCTGCTGCTCCGAGGTCTCGACGAGGCGATGCGCACGCAGGCCGCGGTCGAGGCGGTGAGCCTCTTCGACACCCCGGACGGATCTCCGCACGTCCACCTGGGCAGCTCCCCGCTCGGCGAGGAGGTCGACGGCGTCGTCTCGGCGATCGCGCTCTACGACGAGCGGGGCGCCCGCGTGGCGGAGCACCCCGCCGGTCACCCCGGCTTCCCGCGAACGTTCCTCCCCTCCGAGGCGCGCAGCGAGGGGCCGAGCGAGGGCACGGACGCGCGCGGCAACCGCATCCGCCTGCTCACGCGCGTGGTCCGCGATCCCGCGGGCCGTCCCGTCGTGATCTGGCTCGGCCACGATCTCGCGCACCACCGCGCGACGCTGCTCGCGTACTACGAGAGCGCCGCCGTCGTCGTCGCCCTCGTCGCGGTCGTGCTGCTCGCGCTCCAGCTCCTGCAGGCCGCGCGCATCCACCGCCGCCTCGGCGCGCTCGTCGGCCACATGAGCCGGCTGCGCGAGGGGGATCTCGACGCGCCCCTGCCCCCGGACCCGAGCCGGGACGAGCTCGGCGCGCTGCGCGAGGCCATCGCCGACGCGACGGAGCAGCTCCGGGTCGCGCGCCGCGCCCGCGAGCGCCTCGTGTCGGACGCGGCGCACGAGCTGCGCACGCCGCTCGCGACGATGAAGGCCGCGATCGACGTGGCGCTGCGGCGCGAGCGCACCTCGGAGGAGCTCCGCGAGACGCTCGCGCACGTGCGCGAGGAGGTCGACCGGCTCGCGCAGCTCTCGAGCGCCCTGCTCGATCTCGCCGCGCTCCGCGCGCGCGAGCCCGAGCGCGCGGAGCTCGACCTCGTGGAGATCGTCGAGAAGGCGGTCCACGGCGCGCGCGGCGCGGCCGAGGCGCGCGAGGTGACGCTCGAGGTCGTCGGCGCGGACGAGCTCTCCGCGCGCGGGTCTCCGCGCGAGATCCGTCAGGCGCTCGACAACCTCCTCGCGAACGCGATCGCGCACACGCCGGTGGGCTCCCGCATCGTCGTCACGCTCGAGCAGGCCGCGCATCGCGCCCGCGTCGTCGTGCGCGACGAGGGCGAGGGCATCCCGGAGGAGGAGCGCGGCCTCGTCTTCGAGCCGTTCCACCGGGGATCGAGCCGCGACCGGGGCGCGCACCCGCACGGGCAGGGGCTGGGCCTCGCGATCGTGCGCGACGTGGCGGTGCGGCACGGGGGCCGCGCGTACGTCGTGGACGAGGCGCGGCCGGGCGCGACGATCGTCTTCGAGCTCGCGACGAAGGCCTGACCGGCTCAGCGCTCGAGCACCACCGACGCGCGGCCCGGCAGCCGGATGCTCAGCGCGCCGCCCGCGCCGACGACGAACGGCGCGCTCGCGCGGCCGAGCGCGTCCGTCAGCCGCGCGCCCTCGGGGAAGCCCGTCGGGATGATCGCCGTCGACTCCTCGATCGCCGCGTTGATCACCACGAGCACCCGCTCGCCCTCGTGCTCGCGCTCGTAGGCCAGGAGGCCCGCGTCCTCGGCCGGCTCCTCGTCCGCGCCGCCGCGGCTCGACGCGTAGCGCACGACGAGCGAGCCGCGCCGCAGCGCCATCGAGCGCCTGCGCACGGCGGCGAGCCGCGCGATGTGCGCGAACGTGCCGCCCGTCGTGTCGAACGCCGGCGCCTCGCGGAAGAGCGGCTCGCGCGCGAGGTGGTGCTCGGTCCCGTCGAGGTCCTGCTCGGTGCCGTAGTAGACGCTCGGGATCGCGTCGACGGTGAACACCACGGTGAGCGCGATCTCGGCGGCGAGCGGATCGTCGAGCTCGCCGCGCAGCCGCCACACGTCGTGGTTGTCGGCGAACGCGACGCGCGCCTCCCAGGGCGAGAGCCCGACGCCGTTCGGCTGGCCGGACGCGGGGAACCGATCGCGGTAGGCGCCGAGCGCGCCGAGCGCGTCGGCGGGCGGGCGCCCCTCGAGGATCACGGCGTCGATCACCTCGCGCTTGAGGTCGAACGCGAACGCCGCGTCGAGCGCGTCGAGCTGGGTGTAGCTCGCGAGGACGTCCGGGCTCGCGTCGAAGACCTCGCCGAGCAGCAGGAACCGGTGCTTGCCGAGCTCCGCGAGCCCGCGCCGCAGCCGCCCGCAGAACGCGGCCCAGAATTCCCGCGGCGCGTGCGGCACCGCGTCGATCCGGAAGCCGTCCACGTCGGTGAGCTCGACCCAGCGGACGTGCGTCTCCACGAGCGCGGCGATGACCTCCTCGCGCTCCGTGTCGAGATCCCGGAGGCCGGAAGGGAAGTCCGCGAGCTCCTTCTGCCGCGCGTCGGAGAGATCCCCCGCGCCGCGGCGGTGGAAGTGCTCCGCCTCGAGTGTCAACGAACCTTCCTCGGTCCATAGCCGCGGCCGGTGCGACCACACGAGCGGCGCGTCGTACGGCGTCTCCGAGAACGGCGGCTCGATCTCGGAGGGACCGATCGCGCCGTCGCGGTCGAGGTCGTAGCCGAACACGCGCCCCGCGTGGTTCGGGACGACGTCGAGGATCACGAGCATCCCGCGCTCGTGGGCCTCGCGCACGAGGGCCTGCAGCTCCGAGAGGCCGCCGAAGCGCGCGTTCGCCTCGGTGAAGTCCGACGGCCAGTAGCCGTGGTAGCCGTCCTCGCGCTCGGTCCTCGGGACGTTGGCGTACGGCGGCGAGATCCAGATCGTCGTGGCCCCGAGCGCCTGCACGTAGTCGAGCCGCTGGCGGATCCCGCGCCAGTCGCCGCCCTGCATCCGCGAGAGGTCGGTGGGGTCCGGGGCGACTCCGTCGATCGCGTCGTTGCCCGGGTCGCCGTTCGCGAAGCGATCGACGACGATCTGGTAGACGACCTCGTCGCGCCAGTCCTCGACGTGCGTCGACACGGGCCCGGGCGCGGGGGGGGCGCACGCGGTCAGGCCGGCGAGCAGGAGCGCGCGACGCACGCCGGGATCTTACTCCGACGCGCGCCGCGATCGACGGTCGCGTCGCACCGCGCTCGCGCTCCGCAGCGCCTCGAACCCGAACCGCGCGCGGATGTCGTCGACCGCGCGGTGCAGGCGCTCGTGCCGTTCGAAGAGCTCGAGCTGATCGTCGAAGAAGCCGAGGTTGGAGAGCTTCAGGCCGAGGAGGCGGATCCGCGCGCGCTCACGCGTGCGCGCGGTGCGGTAGAGGTCCATCACGACCGGCCACACCTCGAGCTCGGAGTGTGTCGGGTAAATCGTCTTGCCCCGGCTGAGGGTCTGGAAGTCCGCGTAGCGGAGCTTGAGCGTGACGGTGCGGGCCTTCACGCCGCGCTTGCGCGCCCGCCAGCACACGCGCTCGGTGAGCTCGCAGAGGCGATCCTCGATCTGGCGTGGGTCGCTCACGTCTTCGAAGAAGGTGCGCTCGTTCGAGATGCTCCCGATCGACTCGCCCTCGGGGTCGTGCTCGCGGAACGCGGGCCGATCGCGCCCGAGCTCGGCGTTGCCGCGCCCGGTCGCGCTCGCGTGGATCGTCTCGGCCCACGCGCCGAAGATCGAGCGCAGGTCCTCGACGCGCGCGCGCGCGAGATCGCCGAGCGTGACGTACCCCGCGCGCAGGAGCTTCTGCTCCGCGACCGGCCCGATGCCGGGGAGCTTGCGCACGGGCAGCGGCCCGAGGAACGCGGCCTCCTCGCCGGCGCGGACCATGCGCACGCCCGCGGGCTTCGCGACGCCCGACGCGATCTTCGCCACCGACTTGCTCGAGGCGATCCCGCAGCTCGCGGGGAGGCCGAGCTCCGCCCGGATGCGCGAGGTGATCTCGCGGACCACGCGCTCGATCGTCGCGTCCGCGTCCGCGTCGTCGGG
>JAYRVK010000987.1:0-6677 GCA_041918555.1 Sandaracinaceae bacterium | reverse complement strand
GGAGGCGCGGGGTACGAACGCGCGAAGCGCGTTCGACGGGGGGGGGAGGCTCCGCGCGGCGCAGCCGCGTGGAGGGGGGGCGCGCGCAGCGCCCCCCAGCAAACACAGAGGCCCACGAGATCGTCGAGGGTCTCTTCGCCCTCGGCGGGCGGAGGCGCCTCCAGGCTCGGGAGATCGTCCTCGAGGTCGTCGAGCGTCTCGGGCCCGTCGTCCTCGCCCATGTCGAGATCGTCGAGGGTCTCCGGCCCGTCGTCGAGGTCGTCGAGGTCGTCGAGGTCGTCGAGGCCTTCGCCGCCCTCGAGATCGTCGAGGAGATCGACGCCGCCGCCCTCGCCGCCCTGCTCGCCCTCGTCACCCATGTTCTCGATCTCGTCCGCGGTGAGCTCCTCGCTGTCGACGAAGGACGTGAGCCACGTCGAGAACGACGGGACGTAGGTCGTGATCAGCAGGGCCACGAGCAGGAAGCCGATGAACGGGAGCACCGCCCAGTAGAGCTGGGTCACCGGCTTCTCGAAGCGGAAGCTCGCGATGAAGAGGTTCAGGCCGACCGGCGGCGTGAGGTAGCCGATCTCGAGGTTCAGGAGGAACACGATCCCGAGGTGGTACGGGTCGATCCCGAAGTGCTGCGCGATGGGGACGATCAGCGGCACGACCACCACGATCGCGCTGAAGATGTCCATGAGCATCCCGACCACGAGGAGGAAGACATTCAGGATCAGCAAGAACATGATCGGCGAGCTGATGAACGACTGCATCCACTCGACCATCAGCTCCGGCACGCGGGCCTGGATCAGGTAGCCGGTGAACCCGAGGGCCGTCGCGAGGATCGCGAGGATCGCCCCGAGCATCGTCATGCTGTCCTTGATGACGCGCGGGAGGTCCTTGGTGAGCGAGATGTCCTTGTAGACGAACACCTCGACGACGAGGACGTAGAGCGCGGTGAACGCCGCGGCCTCGTGGATGCGCAGCACACCCGTCGCGAGGCCCGCGATCAGCACGTTCGGGAGGAGGATCTCCCACGCGGTCTCGAGCAGCGCGGCCTTGGTCTCGCCCTTCGTCGCGAACGCACCGCTGAAGTACGCGACCAGCGTCACGGGCAGCAGCAGGTAACGGCCGTTCGCGCTCGCCCACTCGCCCACGCCGGCCTCGGCGCCCGCGCCGATCCCGAGCGCCATGCCCACCCCGACGCAGAGGAGCAAGGTGCCGAGCGCCCCCGCGAGGTAGCCGCCGACGAAGCGCAGGAACATCTGGAAGCCCGCGCGCATCTGCGCGGCGGGCGGGCGCTGCCGCCACCCGATCGTGACGGCGTACGCGACCAGGATCAGGACCGTGATGCTGCCGGGCACGATGCCGGCGAGGAAGAGCTTGTCGATCAGGATCCCGGCGACGACGCCGTAGAGGACGATCGGGATGCTCGGCGGGAAGAGGAGACCGAGCGAGCCGCCCGTCGTGACGAGGCCGAGCGCGAAGCGCTCCGGGTACTTCTCCTGGATCAGCGCGGGGAAGAGGAGCCCGCCGACCGCCACGATGGTGATGCCGCTCCCGCCCGTGAACGTGGTGAAGAACGCGGACGCGACGAGGCACACCACCGCGAGCCCGCCGGGAAGCCAGCCGAAGAGGCCACGGCTCACCCGCACGAGACGCTGCGGGGTGCCGCTCTCGGCCATGAGGTAGCCCGCGAACGTGAAGAGCGGGAGCGTCACGAGCGTCGGCGAGTCGGCGAAGCGCTCGCTGAACACGTCGACGGCGACGGACGTGATCGTCCCGCTGTCGCCGAAGAGGATCATCGCCGCCGCGCCGAAGATCGCGAAGAGCGGCGCGCCGATCAGCGCGAAGAGGAGCAGCACCACGACCCAGAGCGGATCCATGCCGACCGCCGACTGGCCGGCGACGCACGCGCCCTCGACGCACGCCTCGCTGACACTGCAATCTTCGTTGTCGTCGCAGGCGCTCGCGCACGTCCCGGAGTCCAGGCAGACCTCGCCGGAGCCGCAGTCGGAGGTGTCGGAGCACGAGGTCGTGCCCTGGCAGCCGGGGACCGCGAGCGTGCCCAGGAGCGCGGTGATGCCGACCGCGAGCAGGACGCGGCGAACGCCGACCGCGTCGAGCTTGCGGAGGTGCTGGAGGATCTGCTGCCGCATCACTCCTCCTCCTCCGTCGAGGCGACCGCGGCGGGCGGCGGCTCGGGCTCCTTGGGCTTGCGCGCCACCTCGTGGCTCGGCGGCTCGGGGGAGTCGTCGACCTCCCCGCGGGCGAGCTTGATCGCGGAGCCCGTCGCGCTCGCGAAGAGGCGGACCGACATCATCAGGAACATCACCGGCACGATGAGCTGGAGCGCGCCCTCGCCGGTCTCCACCGGGACGTTCACGGCCGCGAGGGCGGAGCGGATGCCGCAGAAGATCGTCGGCACCTCGAGGCTCGCGTCGGCGACCTGCTGCGCGGTCGCGTCGCAGACGTGCATCGAGCCGGAGTCGCCCCACACCTCGAGATCCGCGGGGCGCTCCTCCGCGTTGACGAGCACGGCCGACCAGAAGGCGCGCGAGAGGAAGAACGCCACGACGGCCGAGCCGTAGGCCGCGATCACCTTCATCAGCACCTTGCCGCGCTTGGGCACGACGCGCGGGAGGACGTCGATGGCGATGTGGCGCTCCTCGCGCGTCGCGAGCGACGCCCCGAGGAACGCGAGCCACAGCGTCCCCTTCTGCAGGAGCGGATCGACCCACGTGAGGTGCTCGAGCGACGCGGTCGCCCAGTCGATCTCCATCCCGGCGAGGTTCCGGCAGACCGCCTGGAGGGAGGCCGCCGCGATCATCCCGACGAGCACGAGGGTGGCGAGCGCGGCCTCTCCGCGCGCGATGCCGGCGTCGAACCGCTCGAGGTGCTTCAACACGGGGGCAGAGCGTACACGAGAAAGGCCGAGCCCTGGGGCCCGGCCTTTCGTCGGCGGATCGTCCTATCCGAGCGTCACCCGCCGCGCCGCGCGGCCGCCATCACCTGCTCCATCAGCGCCTGCGGGAACAGGCGGCCGGCGAGCCGGGTGCGGGTCTGGGTCGCGGCCTGGCGCCACTCCGCCTCGTGCGCCGAGGTGTCCACCGCGGTGAGGCCGTGGCGGGTCGTGAGCGCGGTGTAGTAGCGCGCGTCGTCGCGGCGGATGCGCGCCACGAGGGCGCGGTGCGCTTGCTCCGAGGTGGAGTCGAGCGCCTGCTGCAGATCGGGAGCGAGCGAGTCGTACTTCGCCTGCGAGAGGAGCGTCGCGCCGACGAGGATCGTGTTCGCCTGCTGCGTCACGTGGGTCACGCGCGTGTGCCACTGGAGCGCGCTCGCCGCGGTGGCCGACGCGATGACCGTGTCGATCTGGCCGGTGCTCAGCGCGGGGAGCACCTCGGGCACGCCGAGGCGCACGCCGGTCGCGCCGACCACGCTCAGGAACTCGCCGAACATCGAGTCGTCGCGCCACTGCCAGGGCCGGACGGAGCGGAGGTCCGACGGACGCACGATCGGGCGGTTCGAGAAGATCCGTCCCTCGCCGACGTCACCCCAGCCGAGGAGGCGCACGCCGTTCTCCTGGAACTGCGCGGCGAACGTGGAGTGCATGGCGGTCCGCGCGCGATCGAGCTGCTGGTAGTTCTCGACGACGCCGGGCGCCTGCAGCACGAGCACGGGGCGCACGACGAGGCTGAGCCCGGTCGCGGTGACCGCGGCGCCGTCGAGCTGGCCGATGCGGATCTTCCGGATCACGTCGCGCTCGTCACCCTGCGAGCCGCCGTAGTAGACGCGCAGCGACAGGCGGTTCTGCGTCGCCTGCCGCAGCGAGTTGTTCCACGCGTCGAACACGCGGGCCCACGAGGAGCCGCGCGGCGCGAGGGTGGCCATGCGGAGCTGGGTCGTCTCCTGCGCGTTCACCGGCCGCGGCGCGGAGCCGGGGAGCGCGGTGAGGGCGAGCGCGAAGAGCGCGATCAGAGCGGTCTGTCGGTTCATCTGGAAGTCCCTGGTGCTCGAGGAGGGGGATCGAGCCTAGCACGTGCGGGCGCCGAGGTAGACGGCGCCCCCGTCACCGGCATTCAGTGTCAGAACAGCTGGTCGGTCCGCTGGAGCCAGCGCACGGCCTGCCGGCGCGCGATGCGGTTCGCGAGCCGCGCCTGCGGGAGCGGATCGCCGCCGTCGACGACCTCGCGGAGCAGCGTGATGTAGAGATCGCGGTTCTGGACCTGGACCGCGTAGGTCCGCGCGTAGCTCACGTGCACGGTGAAGAACTTCCGCTCGGTGAGCTCCAACGCCCGCTCGAAGTACTCACGCGCGCGCTCCGGATCGCCGCCGAGCGCCTCGGGCAGCGCGGCGTTGACCACGCCCAGGAACGTGAGCCCGGCGTAGTTGAAGAACGTCTCGTCGAGCTCGATCGCCTGCTCCACGCATGCGCGCGCATACGGCAGGCTGAGGATCATCTCGGGATCGTCGCGGCCCGCGTTGATCGCGGAGCCCCACGCGTAGCCGGTCCAGAAGAGGATCGGCACGTTCTCCTGGCCGGCGTAGTGCTCGTCGAGGTACGCGACCCAGCCCTCGTAGCCGCCCTCGAGCACCTGATCGACGCCCGGATCGCGCAAGCGCATCAGGTGGATGCCGATGTTGCGCGCGCGCTCGTAGAGCAGGCGGGCGCGCCCGGTGATCCGCTCCTCTTCCTCGAAGTCGCCTCGGTCCTGCGCCTGCTGGAGCTCGTCCTCGAGCCAGCCGAACGTGTACGAGACGTACGCGCGCATCAGCGTGAGCCCGAGCTGCTCGTTGTCGGGGATGACGCTGAAGACGCCCTCGAGCTGCATGATGCTGCCCGGCAGCGCGTCGCCCGCGAGCTCGTAGTCGAAGTGCCGCTCGAGCGCGCCGCCCGCGCGCGAGAACATGTTCGCGGTGGAATTGGCCGTGAACCGGGTGAGGTCACAGCCGGCCTGGGTGAGCAGCGCCACGGTGCAGGCCAGGACGCAGAGGTGCCGGATCCAGCGGGTCATGGGTTGCGTGAGTACGCCAGTCGAGCACTCAGCGTCAATCCGAAGCGCGCCTCGCCGCTTGACGGGCCGACCGCGCGCCGACCATGGTTGAGCGGCATGCGACTCCGAGCCGGCGCCTGGCTGGTCCTTCCGGTCCTCGCGAGCCTGATCGCGGTCCCGGCGCACGCGACGCTGTCGGAGGCCCTCTCGCTGTCCGACCTCGTGCAGCAGTCCGAGCTCGTGCTGCTCGTGACCTGCACGGGCGAGCGCGCGCTCCGCGACGACCGCGATCGGATCGTGACGGACTACGAGCTCCGCGTGGACGAGGTCGCGCGGGGCTCCGCGGCGCCCGGCCAGCGGCTCGTGATGCGACGCCTCGGCGGCGAGCTCGGCGATCTCGGGATGCGCGTCGAGGGCGAGCCGCGCCTCGTGCCCGGCGAGCGCTACGTGGTGTTCCTGTACTCGGTCGGCGCGATCCTGCGGCCGGTCGGGATGAGTCAAGGCGTCTTGCCCGTCTCCGAGGACGCCGGCGCGCTCGTCGTCCATCCGGGCGGCGCGGGCCTCGCGCTCGTGACGCGGCACCCCGACGGGCGGCTCGTGCCCGCGCCGGCCGCGCTCCAGAGCGAGACGCCCTGGGAGCGCCTGCGCGAGCGCCTCGACGCCGTGCGCGGGGCGCCGTGACGCGGACGAGCCTCGCGCTCGCGTGCGCCGCGCTCCTCCTCGCCCCCGCGCTCGACGCGGCGGCGTGGTGCCGCATGACGACGAGCCGCCGCGCGCCGACGGTGAGCGAGCCGTGCGTGTTCCCGGATCCCGCGGCGGAGCCCCCCGAGCACTACCTCGAGTGGCTGCGCCCGTGCAGCGCGGTGGCGCTCTCGATCACCGCCCCCTCACGCGATCTCTCGGAGGACGAGGTGATCGGCGTGCTCTCGCGCTCGGTCGCCACCTGGAACGCGGTCGAGTGCGCGGGGACGCCGATCGGCTACGAGCTGATCGTGCTCGGAGACCGGACGACCTGTGACGGGCCGCTCTACCGCGACGGCGGGGGCAACGTGAACTCGGTCCAGTTCGTCCTCGAGGGCTGGGCCGAGCGCATGTACGACGCCAACGCGTTCGCGGTCACCACGGTGTGGCACCGCCGGAGCACCGGCGAGATCCTGGACGCGGACCTCGACCTCAACGAGCGGCGCGGGCCCTACGGGATCTGCCCGGCCGACGGGTGCGACGAGCGCACGGTCGATCTCGAGAACGTGGTCACGCACGAGCTCGGCCACTACCTCGGCCTCGCGCACAGCGAGGAGGTCGACGCGACGATGTACGTCTCCGCGGTCGCCGGCGAGGTGCACAAGCGCGACCTCCACGCGGACGACGTCGAGGGGATCTGCACGGTCTATCCGCCCGGTCGACCCGCGGGCGAGTGCGATCACACGCCGCGGGGCGGGCTGGACCTCGACTGCCAGACCGGGTGCTGCGCGATCGCCCCGGGCGCGCCCGGCGGACCGGTGTGGCCGCTCGCGCTGTTCGCGCTCATTCCGCTTCGAGCGCTCGCCGCGCGACGTCGAAGCTGAACCCCGCGCGCGCGAGCCTGGCGAGATCCCTCTCCCCACCCCCGAGCCGGCGCCGGCGCACGTACTCGCGCGCGGCCTCGAGGTCGTCGCCGCCCTCGAGCGCACGGTCGATCGCCTCCGCTCGGAGGCCGAGGCG
>JAYRVK010000986.1:0-2017 GCA_041918555.1 Sandaracinaceae bacterium | reverse complement strand
CCGCGCCGGGGGGCGACGGCGCCGAGGGAGGAGCGGTCGATGTCGTCGTCAACTAGAGTTGCGATGATACTGTCGGTTCTCCTCGCCGGGTGCTACGGCCGGCACGACTGCGGCCGGGAGGAGACGTGCAACCTCTTCGACGACGACTGCGACGGCCTCGTGGACGAGGGCTTCGTCGCGGAGGACGGCGCCTACCGCACGCTCGAGCACTGCGGGCGCTGCGGGACGAGCTGCGTGGCCGCCTTCCCGACCGCCCTGGAGGTCGCGTGCGTCGACGGCGCGGAGGGCCCCGAGTGCGCGCTCGTGACCTGCCCGCCGATGTTCCACCGCGCGGGCCACGGCGCGTGCGTGCCCGACGTGCCGGTCCTGTGCCTGCCGTGCGAGGAGGACGCCGACTGCGCGCTGCGGATCGAGGGCGCGCGCTGCCTCCCCACGGGCAGCGGCCAGCCGCGCTGCGGGCAGCCCTGCGATGGCGTCACCGCGCCGTGCCCCGAGGGCTTCGCGTGCACCGACGGCCAGTGCGCGCCCTCGAGCGGGTGGTGCGGCTGCGACGCGACGACGGAGGGCGCGGAGCTCGCGTGCCTCCTGCGCGTCGAGGCCGACGGACACGCGTGCGTCGGCGTGCGGCGCTGCGGCGCGGAGGGCCCCGGGGAGTGCGAGCCCGCGCTCGGCGAGGCGTGCAACGCGCAGGACGACGACTGCGACGGCGCGACGGACGAGGACTTCCGCGACGCGGAGGGCCGCTACGTCGATCGGCTGAACTGCGGGGGCTGCGCGATCCCGTGCGTCGAGCCCGGCCCGAACATGCTCGCGACGTGCTCCCCGACGGGGCCCGGCGTCGCGTGCGAGATCGCGTGCCTCGAGGGGTTCGTCGACGTCGATCGCATCCTCGCCAACGGCTGCGAGTGCGAGCGCTTCGACGGGATGGGCCCGCCGCCGGCGGTCGGCGGCGACGCGGACTGCGACGGGATCCCCGACGACACCGACGACTTCGTCTACGTCACGACCACCGGCAGCGACACGAACCCCGGGACCCTCGCGCGCCCGATGCGCACCCCGAACGCGGCGCTGGCGCGCGCGCGCGCCGAGGGGAAGTCGGTCCTCGTCGCGCGCGGGATCTACCGCGGGCCCGTCGACCTCGTCGCGGGCGTGTCGATCTTCGGCGGCTACCGCCCGGACTTCGCGGACCGCGACCTCGAGCTCTACGCGGTCGCGCTCGAGGCGCCGAGCCCGGGCGAGCCCGCGCTCCGCTGCACGGGCGTGCGCACCGCGACGCTCGTCGACGGCTTCACGATCCTCGGCGCAGACGCGGTCGGTGCGGGCGAGGGGAGCACCGCTTTGTTCCTCGACCGCTGCGGCCCCGAGGTCTCGCTCAGCGCGCTCGAGATCGACGCGGGCCGCGGGTCGGACGGCGCAGACGGGCTCGACTCGAGCGCGCGGCTCTCCGAGCTCGGCTTCGACTCGCTCGACGACCTCGACGGCGCGGCGGGCGGCACCGGGCGCGACGGGAACGACGCCGGCGCGGCGTGCACGACCGTCGCCGGCGGATCGGGAGGACGCAAGTCGTGTGGCGCCACCGACGTGGCCGGCGGCGAGGGCGGCGCCGCGGGGTGCCCGGAGACGGGCTGCGTCAACGGACGCCCGTGCGGCAACGCGGGCTGCACGGACTTCACCGTCGGCGGCGTGTGCGACTTCGACGCGGTGCTCCGCGTCGCGGTGCCCAACCCCGCCGCGGGCCCGGGCCGCGGGCCGATGCCGGGCGGGGCGGGCGAGCTCACCTACAACGCGCCGACGAACCGCGGCGTCTGCAACTTCTGCGACGACAACCCGACGCTGGCGCGCGACGCCGCGCACGGCGGCGACGGCGGCATGGGCACCGACGGCGGCGGCGGGCGCGGCTGCGAGGGCGGCCCGCGGCTCGACGCCGCCAGCGGCCGCGTGAGCGCGGGCCCGGGGACCGACGGAACCCGCGGGCTCGACGGCTCGGGCGGCGGGGGCGCGGGCGCGGGCGCGGGCT